>CAZBTL010000008.1:0-34975 GCA_964494755.1 uncultured bacterium
TATCTTCAGGCTCAGAAAGTTGTGATCGCATCGTTGGAGCGTCGAGTTGGGCGATCGCTGGAGTCTTTGGGTGTCCATGTCAAGCAGTTGACCCATGCCCTTGGGGACAGTGTTAGCTGGGAACGCTACCTGACATCCGTGCAGAGTGAGGTGGATTGTCTCTGTGACCTGATTTCAGATACGCTGTTGCTGCAAAAACTGGAGGCTGGTCGGGTTGAGGTGCGTTTAGACTGTTTAAATTTGCATCCTTTGCTCATGTCCGTTACCCGGCATTTGTTGGATCCAAAAGATGGCGGCTTGACCCGTTTGATTTGTGAAATTGATCCCATATTGCCACCCGCCCTGGCCGATCAGGAATTGACGGAAGCGGTGTTGACCGACTTGCTGGCCCGGGGCTTACGGTATTCTGACCCCAATTTGCCGGTTGTTCTGGCAGCAGATGCCAGTCACGATCAGGTCTGTCTGCGAGTGACCGCTCAACGGTTTGCGCCGCAGGGAAATCGAGACTTTGCCACCGAAATTGCGCTGTGTTGCCGTCGCATTGAAGTGCAACAGGGGCAAATAACTTGTAATCAGCGCCCCGATGGGTTGCAGACCGTCACAATTGCCTTGCGGATTGCTCCCGGTGCCGTGGATGAGGGTTGCTGTGGTTCCAAGGCTTTGGCCTCTGGTTGTCATCCTTCTGCTTGATTCGCCGCCAGAGCCTCACTTGTTATGGAGTGAGGCTTAGGGCGATCGCTCGGATGCTGGCTTGCGGGTGGGTGTCACGGGTGTGGCGGCGACCGGAGCCGAAACCAGCGTCCTGGGTGGGGGAGCCGTTTGGGTGCCAGAGCCATCCCTGCAGCGGGATTGGCTGCTGCCTGCACGGCCTGCAGGCGGATCTGGGCCAATGGGGTACTGTCCTGATCACCCTGCTGCTGGAAGAGGTGCTTGGCCTGCTTCAGGTCGGCGATCGCCCGCTGCTGATTGCCCAGCGTCTCACACTCATCCGCTCGGTTCCACCCTTACCCTGACTCTATTCTTTAATGCTTCCTGATTCTGCGGCAAGATTCCCCCAATCTCTTTAAGATCAAGATGGAGTGGTAATTTCAAGCCTGGAGTATGAAACGAATTGTTCTGATTGCCGGGTTTGAGTCCTTCAACGCCGACCTGTATCGCAAAGCGGCCCAGGTGGCTCAGGCGCGCTGCCCTGATCTGGATATCTGCGTGTTTAGCGATCGCGACTTGGCTGCCGATCCAGCCACCGTGGAAGCCGCCCTGCAGGAAGCGGATGTCTTTTTTGCCAGCCTGCTGTTTGACTACGACCAGGTAATGTGGTTGCGGCAACGGGTGCAGCACATTCCCATCCGCTTGGTGTTCGAGTCGGCCCTGGAGTTGATGAGTCTGACCCAACTGGGCAAGTTTGCCATTGGCGACCAACCAAAGGGCATGCCCAAGCCGATTCAGTTCATTCTCAGTAAATTTAGCAGCGGTCGGGAAGAAGACAAACTGGCGGGCTACCTCAGCTTTCTCAAGACCGGCCCCAAATTGTTGAAATTTGTCCCCGTCCAGAAAGTCCAGGATCTACGCAACTGGTTAATCATTTACGGATACTGGAATGCGGGTGGCAGCGATAACTTTGCCGCCCTTTGCTGGACCCTGGCGGAAAAGTATCTGGGATTAACCGTGGGCGAGATTCCCCCGGCCCTGGAAACCCCTAACATGGGCCTGTTGCACCCCGACTATGCCGGTTACTTTGAGTCGCCTAAAGTCTACCTGGACTGGTATCGCAACCACCATCCAACCATCACCCCTGACTCCCAGCCCCCCACGGTTGGCCTCTTGCTGTATCGCAAGCATGTCATTACCCATCAGTCCTATATCCCCCAATTGATTCGGGCCTTTGAAGCGGCGGGGTTGGTGCCGCTGCCCATTTTCATCAATGGGGTGGAAGGGCATGTGGCCGTGCGGGACTGGCTGACCACGGAGTATGAGCAGCAGCGGCGCTCCCAAGGCATAGTGGACACCCCTTCCCTGTCTGATCAGGCCGTCTGCGTCGATGCCATTGTTTCCACCATTGGCTTTCCCCTGGTGGGGGGACCGGCGGGTTCCATGGAGGCCGGACGGCAGGTGGAAGTGGCCAAACGAATTTTGCTGGCCAAAAATATTCCCTATATTGTGGCGGCTCCGCTGCTGATCCAGGACATCCACTCCTGGACTCGCCAGGGCATCGGTGGTCTGCAAAGCGTGGTGTTATATGCTTTGCCGGAACTGGATGGGGCGATCGACCCGGTGCCGCTGGGTGGTCTGGTGGGCGAGGAAATCTACCTGGTGCCCGATCGGGTGCAACGACTGATGGCGCGGATCAAGCGGTGGATCGAGCTGCGCCGCACCCCCCCAGCCGAGCGTCGGATTGCCATCATCCTCTATGGCTTCCCGCCTGGCTATGGGGCGGTCGGCACCGCTGCTTTACTGAATGTGCCGCGATCGCTACTAAACCTACTGCAGGCGATGAAAGACCAGGGCTATGCGATCGGCGACCTACCATCCGATGGCGAAACCCTGATTCAGCAGGTCAAGACAGCGGACGAATTGGGCAGCAATTGGATTCCAGGGCAAACGGACCCGCGATCACAATCAGTCCAGGCAGCCCTTGATGCGACTACCACAGTCAATGTCCGCACCCTGGAACACTGGCTGGGCTATCTACGCACCACCTGGATTGAGAAAAACTGGAAGTCCCTGGCGGATAGCGGCATCAAAACCCTGGGCGATCAGTTGTTGCTGGGCGGTGTGCCGTTGGGCAACGTCTGGATTGGAGTGCAGCCGCCCCTGGGCATTTCCGGCGATCCGATGCGGCTGATGTTTGAACGGGATATGACGCCCCATCCCCAATATGCCGCCTTTTATAAATGGCTCCAGGAAGACTTTCAGGCCCATGCCGTGGTCCACTTTGGCATGCATGGCACGGTCGAGTGGCTGCCTGGCGCCCCTTTGGGTAATACGGGTTACTCCTGGTCCGACATCCTGTTGGGCAATTTACCCAACCTGTACCTGTACGCTGCCAACAACCCCTCCGAGTCGATCCTGGCCAAGCGGCGCGGCTACGGGGTCTTGATCTCCCATAATGTGCCGCCCTATGGCCGGGCCGGATTGTATAAGGAACTGGTGGCCCTGCGGGATCTGATCAGTGAGTACCGGGAAGACCCGGAAAAGAACTACGCCCTCAAGGAAGCCATTTGCAAAAAAATTAGCGATACCGGCCTGGATGCCGACTGTCCGTTTGAGGATGCCCGACGCTTGGGAATTGAGTTCACGCCGGAAAATGCCCGCCTGTTCAGCGCTGAAGCCTTCAACCGCTATTTGGTGAAGCTGTACGATTATCTGCAGGTGCTGGAAAATCGATTATTTTCCTCCGGGCTGCATGTCCTGGGTCAAGCACCCACGCCAGACGACCTGGCCAGCTACCTGCAGGCCTATCTGGGTGAGAGTTTGCCGGAATCAGTGATTGCCGCCGTGTCCAAAGGCCAGGATCGCTCCCAAGTCCTGCAACAATTTGACCTGAATGGGGCCACGCCCCAATTGGAAACAGCCTTGCAAATTCGGGAGTTACTGGCCCAGACGACGGACGAATTGACCAATCTGCTGCGGGGCCTGAACGGGGAATACATTCCTCCAGCTCCGGGGGGCGACCTGCTACGGGATGGCCCCGGTGTGCTGCCTACGGGCCGCAACATTCATGCCCTGGATCCCTACCGCATGCCCTCGCCAGCAGCCTACGAACGGGGTCGGGAAATTGGCCGTAAGATGATTGAGCAGCACCGCCTGGAACAGGGTGCTTACCCGGAAACCGTGGCAGTCATGCTGTGGGGCCTGGATGCGATCAAAACCAAGGGCGAATCTCTGGGCATTCTGCTGGAACTGGTGGGGGCGGAGCCGGTTAAGGAAGGTACCGGGCGGATTGTCCGCTATGAATTGAAGCCTCTGGCGGAGGTGGGACACCCCCGCATTGATGTACTGGCCAATTTGTCGGGCATTTTTCGGGACAGTTTTGTCAACATTATTGAGCTACTGGATGACCTGTTCCGCCGTGCATCTGAAGCCGAGGAACCGGAGGAGCAGAATTTCATTCGCAAACATGCCCTGCAGTTGCGATCGCAAGGGATTGACAATACCTCGGCTCGCCTCTTCTCCAACCCAGCCGGCGACTTTGGCTCGTTGGTGAATGACCAGGTTACCGCTGCCAACTGGGAGTCTGGTGAAGAACTGGCCCAGACCTGGACTGGCCGGAATGCCTTTAGCTATGGCCGGCAGGACCGGGGACAGGCTCGTCCAGAAGTCTTGCAGACCCTACTCCAGACCACCGAGCGGATTGTCCAGGAAATTGATTCGGTGGAATATGGCCTCACCGATATCCAGGAGTACTACGCCAACACGGGAGGCCTCAAAAAGGCGGCCGAGATGCAGCGGGGCCACAAAGTCACCACCAGTTTTGTGGAAAGCTTTTCCAAAGACACCACTCCCCGCAAGCTGGAAGACTTGCTGCGGATGGAATACCGCACTAAACTGCTGAATCCCAGGTGGGCTGATGCCATGGCGGTTCAGGGCTCTGGTGGTGCCTACGAGATTTCCCAGCGGATGACGGCGCTGATTGGCTGGGGTGGCACGGCTGACTTCCAGGAAGGCTGGGTCTACGACCAGGCCGCCGATACCTACGCCCTCGATCCAGAGATGGCTGAGAAACTGCGCCAGGCCAACCCGGAAGCGTTCCGCAATATTGTGGGCCGCATGTTGGAAGCCCACGGTCGTGGCTTCTGGCATCCTTCGGCGGAAAAGTTAGAGCGTCTGCGCCAGCTCTATAACCTGACGGAAGACGAACTGGAAGGCGTTACTTAATTTATCTTTTCCGCCAGGGCTTGACGGGCCAGACGGGTGACATAGATGGTTACTGCTGCGGTTGCCATCAAGCCAATGATGCGAATGACCCATTGCACCGGGGTATGGGTCGGTGAGGTGGCGCTGCTGATGCGGGTCAGATCCCCGGCCAGGGATCCCAGATAGACATACATCACAGTGCCGGGAATCATGCCCACCGATCCCAGGGCATAGTCTTTTAAGGAAACTCCCGTAAGGCCAAAGGCGTAGTTGAGCAAATTGAAGGGAAAAACCGGCGACAGTCGGGTTAGCAAGACAATTTTGAAGCCTTCTCTGGCTACGGCGGCATCGATCGCCGCAAAGGTGGAATTTCCTTCAATTTTGCGGCTAACCCAACCACGGGCCAGATAACGACCCACCAGGAAGGCCGCGATCGCCCCCAGCGTGGCCCCAATCCAGACGTAAACAGAGCCCAGCCCCACCCCAAAAAGTACACCAGCTCCCAGGGTCAGGATCGATCCCGGCAGAAAAGCCACAGTTGCGACAATGTAAAGGACAATAAAGGCAATGCCACCGACGATCCCCAGGCTGTCAATCCAATCCAGAGCCTGACCCAACCAGCCTTGAGGATTGAATGCTGGTGGGACTGCTGGAGTTTGGGCCAGCGCCGGAGCAGTGACCAGCCCCCAGACAATGGCAGCAATGGCCAACCCAGCCACTCTGCACAACCACAAACCCTGTAGCCTTTGCCCTGGATGCATCATCTTTGCCTCAGCAACATCAGCAACAGCCACCGCCGGTATAGTGCCAGGTCGAGTCGGTCAGGATGACCTCCTGGGGAAATTGGCCAGCCAACTTGGCGGCGGTTTTGTCACAGACCGCCAGGGGAATGCCCCGCTGCAGTAAATGGCCCGCGCCATCATCCAGCAGAGAGTTGGCCCCAGCGTAGATGGCCGTTTTACCTGTAAACACACAAGCCCCATCGTCTGGCAAGGGTACTTTGAATGACACCGAATCCAGGCTTTCCAGCAGCAGGGGCGCCTCCAGGTTGTAACTCTGGCTATCCAGCAGACGATAGGGGCGGCGGGCTCGAATTTCGATCTGGCCAAATTCGATCGCAATCAAGTGCTGAATATAGTCCTCGTAGGTCAGCGCCCCAGATAAACAGAGGGCCCGTAACCGTTCATCCTGTTGGAGATGGGTTGGAATGGGCCGGGTGGCGATCGGATCGCTCATGATCAGTCGGCCACCGGGCTTTAAGACCCGATAGGCTTCAGAGAGAGCCCGTTGCAGGTCATCCGGCTCAAAAATATTGAACAAACAGTTCTGGGCCACCACATCGACTGAAGCATCTGGGACGGGTAACCCAAAGGCATCGCCTGCCAGAATTTGGACAAAGTTGGGATCAAACCAGTCATTTTCCTGGGCCGCCAACTGTAAATTGCGGGCAGCGGCGGTTCGCATCTCCAAAACCGGATCAACAGCAATCACGCCGCCCGGTTGACGACAGAAATAGGCGAACTGCAGCGCCTCAATTCCACCACCAACGCCAATATACAGGACCGTCGGTTCACCAAATAACTCGGTTGGATGGACCGTTGACCCGCAGCCATAGTTCATCTGCTGCATGATTTC
This sequence comes from uncultured bacterium, assembly GCA_964494755.1. GTDB lineage: Bacteria > Cyanobacteriota > Cyanobacteriia > Leptolyngbyales > Leptolyngbyaceae > CAZBTL01. The sequence continues at coordinate 6,490 of CAZBTL010000008.1, forward strand.
GGGGATCTGCAATCCTGGTAGTTGGAGCGGTGGTGTGCTGACACAACACAAGCCAACTTGAGGGGTTTCAGCCGCTTTGGCATAAAATTGGGCGGTGGTTTCCAGATAGGTCATGAATGAATCCTGCGTATGTCTTCGCATTTCAACGGCCTGTCTTGACATAGATTAGACAGCCATCATGGATAATGGCAAGTTGCCGCATCATCAGCCCGTTTTCGGCACATTCAGATCCGCCCGGCGTTGGTGGCCGCTTAGTTGTTCGTATAGCGCAATCAAGCTGACATAATCCAGGTCGCCTTTATCCTGGGCCAGAAGCGCATCCATCAACGCGGGCACCTGGTTGGCGCCAAACAGCGGCAAGTTCAGTTCTCTGGCCGTCTGCAGCACAATGTTGATATCCTTCCGGAACAAATTTAACTTAAAGCCAGGTTGAAAATTGCCGCTCAGCATCCGTTGGCCATGCACCTCCAATACCCGACTTTGGGCAAATCCACCTAATAACGCTTCCCTGACTCTGGCCGGATCAACCCCTGACTGCTGGGCTAGGGAAAATGCTTCGGCAACAGCCTGAACTGTCAGCGCCACCACGATTTGGTTACAGGCTTTGGTAACCTGACCGGCCCCCGCCGCTCCGATATGAACAATATTCTTGCCCATCGTTTGGAGAATCGGCAAAGCCCGGGCAAACGCCGCCTCATCCCCACCCACCATAATTGACAGCGTTCCCTGTTGGGCGCCGATGTCCCCGCCGGAAACTGGCGCATCCAGGGACGCAACGCCCCGTTCCTTTAGCCGGGCATAGACTTGGCGGGCTGTGGCCGGAGCAATGGTGGACATATCGATGCAAAGCATGCCGGATCTGGCACCCGCCAGGATGCCGTTTGGCCCCAGGATGACGGCTTCCACGTCCGGCGAATCCGGCAAGCAGGTAATCACCACCTCTACCTGTTCCGCTAACGCTTGCGGCGAGGGGGCAAGGGTTGCCCCTGTCACTGCCAGTTCCTCCATCGCTGCCCGACTGCGGTTATAGACCACCAGCGGATATCCAGCTTGCTGAATATTGCGGGCCATGGGTTTGCCCATAATGCCCAGACCGATAAACCCGACCCGTTCCATCTGTGTCCTTGTCCTGCTTAATGGGTGTGGTTGCCTAAAAGTGCTTGCTCAAGCGTTGATAGGCGATCGCCAGCGCACTAGCATCGCCCACATTACCAGGAAACAAGACCACCGGCAGGTCAGGAAACTGGGGATGGTCTGCCGGAGTCCGCACCATGGAAACCCCCGGTAACACCTGACCCAGGAGTCGAGCCGTGCGTAGCGCCAAGCCGGTGCTGAGGGTATCGTTGGAGGTAATCCCGCCTTTGCTAATCAGGAAGCCAATGTCCGACGGTAGATGGCGGATCACGTCCATCAGCAGAGCAGAGACGGATTCACCAAAGGCGAGTCGGGTCTGACGATTATCAAAGGTGAGTTCTTGACGACTGGTGTAAACCACTGGCGTTTGGCCGCTGGCGTGAGCCTGATTCACCTGATCGAGCACATTAGCCAACAAGGCAGCATGGGCATCATCCGTCCTTGCCAGGAGGCGTGCCACCTCGACTTCCACGCCCACTACAGCGGGTTGCTGCAGCAATTGTTGCAACTGTTCGGTGGTTTTTTTGACATGGGAACCCACAACCACCACGCCCGGCTGACCCGCGCGCACATACCGGGCCATCTCTTCAGCGGCAATCGGTTGGGGTGGCAATGCCGCCAACGCTGTCAGCAGGCTAGCGGCACTGCGGAATAGAAATCGTTTTCCCTGGGCTGCCGCTGCTCGCACGTCGTCGGCAAAGCGGTTCATATCGGCTTGAGTTTCGGAGTCCACAACACAGCACTGGTTATGGTGCAGATGGAGCAGGCGATCCAACACCCCTGCCCGGATATCGGCTAGGGAAAAGCGCTCAACCTGACTGGCACGGATTCGGCCTTGGGTTTTTTCTTCCACATAATCTGGCAGATAACTGTGCTGATAGCCAAAGACGGAGTCCCGCGCAAACTCGGTTTCGTGGACGGGCGTATCTACCCCATTCACCTTCAGATAGTGGACCCCATTGCGGGTCACTCGTCCGCCTTCAAAAAAGGCTGGGGTCAGGAAATGGGCGTCGAAGGGGCCAAGTTCTTCGGCAATTACGTCTGTTTCCAGGGGATAGTGTCCCCTCAGGGTGGAATCGGACCGGCTCACTACCAGGAAGTCGTGTACTCCTGCCGCCGCGATCGCCGCTTTGAGATTGTGACACACGTTTCTAATCACAGCGACAGCTTTGTCCGGCGCCAGCGCGCGCGTGTTGGTCAAAATAAAACAAATGGGAGCCTCATCCTCCAAGCCCAGACGCAGGGTTTCCACATCCCACTGCATTAACAGCAGGCAACTGTGGACAGTCTGAGAGCCGGTCGGATCATCATCCAGGACAATAATTTTGGGTTGGCTGGTCATGCTCTAAAAACGGGCTAGGCACTCTAACCATTATCCTGCCAGTGTGACCATCCCCCAGCGATGTCAACTGGGAGCCAGGGGACTGGAAAAGGGAACCGGCAGGCTTCAAATCTTAATCAAGTTGACAGACCCAAAGTTGGTGGCAAAGGCAACGTTGAGGTTTTCCAAGGCATCAATCAGCCAGCCAATTCCGCTTTCTTTGGTTCTTAACTCATAGTGATTGAAGAGAATAGAAAAGCGCTTTTCCAGATTTGGTTTGACTTTTTGACAGAGCAAAACAATTTTCAACAGCAGGTTAATGGTCAGGGTGGTGCCGATATTCATGACCAGATCCAGAAACACCGAATGATTGGGTTGCTGAGGATTATCGACCACCAGAAAGTTAAACAACTTGCTGTAGGTTCGCATGGTCAAAAACTCAGTTGGGGCTTGCAGATCGCTGTCTGACAAGGTGTGGCTGAGTTGGGCGTAGAGCCGATCATAAAATTGATGTTGGCCATAACCCGAATCGACAGACGCAATCAGGTAGTGGTAAAGATCATGTTTGAACTCCCGATAGGTCCGAGCTTGGTTGCTATAAGCCAGAAAGTGGAGCGCCAGGTCTCGCTGGGTGTTGCGGCCATCGACCTTGCCAGCAAATTGCTTGATGGCTTTGCCTAAATCCACGTCACTCAATAGGGTAGGGTTTTTCACCTCCTGGTAGGAGTCATGCTGCCTTGAGGGCGATCGCAGCAATCGATGGGTGACATATTGGGACAAATCCCGCTCAAATTGCTGTTGCATGCGGATTTGCATTTGACGAATCGTGCGGCGCTGTTCGTCGGCGCTGTCTTCCATCAGCAGGCAGTGTTCAAACAAATAGGGATACCGTCGAATGTAATTGCCCAACGGTTGTCCCTGAAAGCTTTGATCCAGGCTTTGATCCAGGACTGTTGCCAGACGGCGCAGGGTGGCATACTGCTCGGTTTTCGTGAACGACTGAACCAACTCCCGTAAGCGTTTGGTTCCCCGGGAATAGGTGGGGTTTGAGGGTGCAATCTCAAAAATATTGACCAGATCGGCGATCGCACTCTGGAGGCGGGGATAGACCTGCCAGCGGTTAATCAGAATATGGCAGCAGCGGTTCAGGACAAACTTAAAGTCCATTGAGGCGGTGTTGGAAGCGACCAGCCGTTCTAAAGCAGACTGGATCTCTGAATCGGGATAGCCCACCCCCTCAATGAATAACCAGCGGAAGCGCTCAATTAACTGCGCCGGCATTTCCACCTGGGACAGTTCGAGCAGATGGTTATAGACCTTTTGTTCTTCCGGACTAATGGGTCGGTTGAAATGGCTTGCCCAGTAACTCACTGTAATGACTCCCCAGTGCAGGTCTCAGAAGCGAGATGCCCCATTGCTTCGAGAAAATTAAGCATAAAAGCGAATAAAACCCTCTTCAGGTGAAATCCGCTCCGACTTAACAAACATGAGAATCGGCTAGATTAACTGAAGCTCAGGGAAACAGAGTTACACCCTATCAAATTTTTAAAAATCTAACGTCCGAGATCAGGATTTTACGATAACATCAAAGTCCTTTTACTTAGCCTAATTATACGAAAAAGCAGACAGGCTGGTGATCTATTGGGGCCCTTGCGGCGCTCAGAAACCACAGACCAGCCTGCCTCCTGGCGGGGAATAGGAATCAATCGGTCAATCTCCGTCTTATTCGGTCGCATTCATGGTCAGGGAATGGCTGACCTCTGACAGGTGTGCGGACAAATGGGAGGTCGAAGTGACAACCGGCTGATGTAACCGAATCAAATGGGCCAATGTTTTCTTGAGTTGGGTTCGCGGCACAATCGCATCCACGAATCCATGCTGCAGCAGATACTCCGCCGTCTGGAAGTCATCTGGCAATTTCTCCCGCAAGGTTTGTTCCACCACCCGACGGCCTGCAAATCCAATGGTTGCCTTAGGTTCTGCCAGAATAATATCGCCCAGCATGGCAAAGCTGGCTGTAACTCCACCCGTTGTTGGATGGGTCAGAACGGGAATATAAAGCAATCGAGCTTGTCGGTGTCGTTCCAGGGCTCCCGCGATCTTGGCCATCTGCATCAGGCTCAGCATGCCTTCCTGCATCCGGGCTCCGCCAGAGGCACACACAATGACGACGGGCAGTCGCTCACGAGTACCGCGCTCAATCAGCCGGGTCAACTTTTCACCGACGACGGATCCCATGCTGCCACCCATGAACCGAAAGTCCATCACACCCAGAGCCAGCGGCAGGCCATCCAATTGACCGACCCCCGTCTGCACAGCATCCAGGAGCTTAATTTTGTCTTGTGTTTCTCGCAGGCGATCGCTGTAGGATTTGCGATCACGGAACTTCAGTGGATCCGTAGCCCGTAAGCCTTCATCCACTGGCTTCCAGGTGTTTCCATCAATCAGCTGATTAATGCGCTCATGGCTATCTACCCGCGCATGATACTGGCAGTCCAGACAAACCATTTGGTTGGCTCGTAAGTCCTTTGTATAGGTCAGAACCCCACACTCCGGGCACTTAGTCCAAAGACCATCAGCAATCTCACGTTCTTGGGGCGCATTTGGGCTGGATTCCGATTTCTGTCGGTTAGCAAACCAATCAAATAGAGACATGGACGTAGTGCATTCCTCACAAGTCGGCACAATACTCAGTCATGCCTGCACGCAGGCTGGCCTTCACTGGATGACAGGCTGAGTTACGAGAGGCCAGATTTCTAAAAGAAATGGCGCACTGATTATAGCAATTCACCCTTAGCCATTAGCTTGCTGACTGCCAGTTTGCCAATTGGCCAGACAAAGAACCAGCAAAAGCCTGGAATGGGGAGCAGAGTCTGAAGCGCAGCAGGAACTCTCAGACCCCAGAAAAATTTAAGCAAAATTTAAGAAAATTATTTTGGGTCTGGTCGGCCGCAAATGCCCGCCCCGTAAGGTCTGTTCCTCGGCGGAGAGTCGTTAATCTGAAAACCTCGTGGTCTATAACACAGGGTTCATTTTAACAAAATTAGGGCACTCTAAAGATATCTACTTAACATCATCAGGACCATGAGTGCATCTACAATTTCGCGTCTGGTCGGGTCATCCCGATACCAGGCCATATCCGATGACGCCTTGAAAGACGAGGACAACGTCGCCTGGGTCATGCAACTCGCCCCTGAAATCCGTCAGGAGTGGGTAGAGCGGATCCGATGGATTCGTTTGGTCGATCGTCTGGCTGAACAGGAACTGCTGGTTTCTGGACAGTTTGGCTTCCGGCAGTTTCATCAAGAGTGGGAGGCGCTATTTAACACAGGAAAAGCAAACCCTGGTCGTTACCACGATATTCTAACGCGGATGGGCGAGCTCTGGCTGGAACCCGATAAAGTTCCCAACGCTTGTCCTTTGATGCAAGCCTGGGATCTCTACGTGCAGTCAGCCGTCTACTATCACAACCCCAATTTAGCGATTGACACCCTGGATCAGTACACCACGATGCTGAACGAGTTGGGGGGCAGCTTCTTTCAGGTTTTTCCGTTTTTGCCGCCCCAGTATCGAGAGGCCGCCAGTGCGTTTGGCGCCATGGATCAGTTCTACAACAACCTACGGGATTTGAAGGAAGATGCGGCTCGGGGGATCTGCTACTTTCCAAGAGATGTCTTGAAAGAATTTGGCCTCACTCCCAGAGATATTCTGCGGGGCGATGTCTGCGATCGCCCTGCATACCGGGCCATGATGCAGTTCTGGCTCCAGCGCTACCTGCCCATCTTGCGGCAGCGGGCGCAGAAGTTGCTGGTGGCCCAGGACTTGCATCCATCCTGGCGGATCCTGCGAGAGTGGTCGCTGCACCGCTATCGTCGGATTGAATGGGTCTTTCAAACCTGCAACTATGACTATGTCAAGTTTGCTGAATTCTATTGGCCAGAAGTTCAGAAAGAACTGCTGGTGTTGATCGCCTGGGTTCGGCAGGTCCAGACTGGGCCGGAGTCGGTGGGTCAATTTTCCCAATCCCCACCACAGGAAGCCTTCACCATGCTGTCGATGGTTTCAACCCTGACCAGCCGTCTGTACAGTGGCGCCAAACCTCGTGTGAGCCAGAACTACACTCACCCAGGGGTGACTCAGGGGTATTATAAGCCCAGTGGGCCGCAGGGCGCTCATCAGGTCCGTGGGGCTCAGGGTGCGCATTTGAAAGAAGCATATTGTACTTAAATTTGTATTCAACCGTATATGAGTCAAGCGTTAGAGCCTTTGCTAGGACGAGCGGTGGCGATCGCCGCTGTGGCCCATCAAAACCAGTTAGACAAATCCAACGCCCCCTATATCCTGCATCCGCTGCGGATGATGATGCGTGGCGAAACCTTGCTGGAAAAACTGGTGGCAATTTTGCATGATGTGGTAGAAGATTCGGACTGGACCCTGGAACAACTGGCGAATGAAGGATTGCCAGCCCCAGCGATCGCCGCACTTGATTGTCTGACTCGTCGGCCAGAGGAAACCTACGACGCCTTTATTGATCGGGTTCTGACCAACTCCCTGGCCATCCGGGTCAAACGCTACGACCTGGAAGACAACATGAATTTGCTCCGACTCCAGGTTTTGACCGATCGGGATTGGGAGCGGCTACAACGCTACCACCGAGCCTATCAACGCATCCTGCAAGCCGATCACCCCCACTCGTCAGTTGCATAACTGACCGCTGATAGCTGCTAACCGCTCGGCCTGCAGCGACAAATGAGGGTACAAGCAGTAAGGCATCAGGCACCCAGGATCTGGGCGTGATGCTGGATGTGGTCGGAGATAAAGGCTGAAATGAAGCAATAGCTGTGGTCATAGCCATCCTGTCGCCGCAGGGTCAGGGACTTTCCGGCGGCGGTACAGGCCTGTTCAAAGATGTCTGGCATTAACTGTTGGCTCAGGAAGCTATCGGCCATGCCCTGATCCATCAGAATGGAGGCCTGCCAGGTGGACGTGCTGACCAACTGACTGGCATCGTAGGTTTTCCAGGCGGTGGGGTCGGCTCCCGGACAGTGAGTCAATGCTTTTTGACCCCAGGGGCAGCGAGTGGGGGACACAATCGGGGCAAAGGCCGAAACGGATTGATACGGGGTTGGATTGCGTCAGGCCAAGTACAACACTGGCACTGGACCCAGTTTGGCTTGGGGCGGTACATAGACGGCGAACCGCATGGGAGCCTTACAGGCACCGATTCATGCTGGTAAAACCCAACAGTGCCGCCAAAACACGCAGGTTGAGTTTTTAACTCAGGCGCTGTCATAACTGCCACTGTCTGAGTATGGCAATCCTAAATGACTTGTGAACGACTGGATGGTGAAAGGGCTTTGTGAGAAGGATTTCCTGCGGAAACCTTTCACAATCCTGATTGGATCGCTATATGGGGAATCATTCAGGCAACTAAGTCTTGAATTGCTGGGCGTAGAAGCTAGCGTAGCGATCGCCCTTTTGTAGCAGTTCGGCGTGGGTGCCGGACTCGACAATCTGGCCATGTTCCAGAAAGAGAATGCAATCGGCTCGGCGCACCGTACTTAAACGATGGGCAATGATGAAGACGGTGCGGTTGTTCATGGCCCGTTCCAGGGCTTCCTGCACCAGGGCCTCCGACTCGGAATCGAGCGCTGAGGTGGCCTCATCCAGGACCAGGATGCGAGGGTTGGACACAATGGCCCGGGCGATCGCAATCCGTTGTCGTTGTCCGCCCGACAGGTTGGCCCCCCGTTCTCCCAGCCAGGTCTGATACCCCTGAGGAAACTGGCGGATAAAGGAGTCGGCGTTGGCAATTTGGGCTGCGGCCTCAATGCTGGCCAGGTCCAGATCAGGCTGACCATAGGCAATATTTTGGGCGATCGTGCCGGAAAACAGGGTGGTTTCCTGGGGCACCACGCCAATCTGGTGTCGCAGGCTAGGCAACGTGACGCGGCGAATGTCGTAGCCATCAATCAGAATCTGGCCGGTCTGTGGTTCATAAAAGCGCAACAGCAGGTTCATTAGGGTCGTTTTGCCCGCCCCTGACGACCCCACCAGGGCAATCACCTCACCAGGGTAAACCCGCAGATCCAGTTGGTGAATCACCGGCTGCCCAGGGTGGTAGGCAAAGCTGACGGTCTGAAATTCCACCTTGCCGGTAATTGGCGGTAACTCGATGGCATCGGGGTGATCCGTCAGGGTTGGCTGAATGGCCAGCAGTTCCATAATCCGTTCTACGGAGGCTTCGGACTGCTTGAATTCGTTGTAGTACTGGGTTACTAGATCAATGGGATGCAACAAGAGGGCAACTGCCGCCAAAAAGCTGACGAAGGACTGGGGTTGAAGGTTGCCCTGGGAAATTTGCCAGCCGCCAACTAAAAACAGCACCATGATGCTGATGGCTTCCAGGAACCCAATCACGGGATATTGCAGGGCTTTCAGTTGTTCGGCCCGATAGCGAGCCGCCAGATTGTGTTCTGCTTCCTGATTAAACCGGCCAACCTCATAGGGTTGGGCTGCAAAAACCTGCACCACTCGAATGCTGCCCAACACTTCCGTCAACAGGGCCGACAGATTGGAAATCTGGGCCTGACTGCGCCGGGACAGGATTAGCATCTGGCGGCCAAATAGGCCAATCAACCAGGCCATCAGCGGTGCAATCACCAACCCAGCCAGGGTCAATGGCCAGTTGAGATAGAACATGTAAATGGGAATGGCAATCAGTTGTAGGGCTGACGAGGTGAACTGCTGGGACATCTTGTGGACGATTTCCCCAACGCGATCGATATCCTCGGTCAGCCGATAGGCCAGATCGCCCGTCTGGGTGCGTTCAAAATAGTCCAATCCCAAGGTGTGTAGGTGGGCATACACCCGCTTCCGCAACCCCAGCGCCACCTGTAGTGACGCACGGATCATGAAAATATTTTCCCAGTATTGAAAAATGCTGCGAACCAGGAACACCAGCGTCGCCAGTCCCAACCAGTAGGCAATTTGGGGCAGATTTCCCTGACCTAGAAACAACGCCACCTGACCGGCCATATAGGGCAGCAGGAGAGTCATCAGTACATACCCCAGGATGCAGATAAAGCCCCGGACAAACAACGACCAGTGCGGCCGCAGGAACGGCCCTAATTGCCAGTAGCTATTGCGTCTTTTCATTCAGTGGGCCTTTCCCATGGGAGAGATCTACATCGGCAACTGCCTGTTCAAGGGGGAGTTCATCCAGATAGTGCAATAGTTGCCGAGCAATGCGGTAAGACGCTCCCGGTGCTCCCAGCCGCTGGCGGCCATTTTCGACGCAGGCCGCCAGATAGTCCCGGTCCTGAACGGTTTCAATCACCCGCTGGGCCGCTTCCTGGAGGATCTCTGGAGTGGCCGGACGGGTGCCAATGGTTTGGGCAGAGAGACCCAGGAGTCGGTTTTGGGCTTCGGCAAAGCGATAGGTGAACTGGGGCCCCTCGCCAGGAATTTGCAACACTGGTTTACCGATCGCCACTGCCTGATCCACGGCCAATCCCGCCATGCCAATCACTAGTGTCGTCTGGTGGAGGATGTCGTTAAAAGCATCGGAATAACAGAGAACCTCCGCTGCAACTGGCGTGTCTGTCCCATTGTTGAATGCTGGATACCAGAGCCTGCCATTGGTATCCACCTGCCAGCCTTCGGATGCTGCTAGCTCCGGCAGTTGTTGCATCAGCGCCGGCACCAGGGCGGCCCGAAATTGGATGCGATCGCCCGCTGGCAATTGGGTGACTTGCTGCACCAGTTGTAACTGCAGTCGAAAATTGCGGACTGCCTCTGGCAACCGGGATCCGGGCAAGAGAGCCACCATGGGCGCATCCAGCTTTAACTGCAAGTCCTTGCCCGTTGGCGTCAGTCGATCCAAAGAGGGAATGCCGCCAAATTGGACCTTGGTCAAGCCCTGCTGTTGCAAATCCGCCGCTGTGGCTGGGTCGCGAGTAAAAACCGTCAAACATCGACGGGACTTGAGCAGGCGAGAAATGATCGGGCCGAGGTGAAGATGGTTCTCGTAGAGACTAGATAGGGGCGAAATAAAGGAGACAAATGGTTTGCCGCTGAGATAAGCAAATGCCTGCCCGACCTGATCGCCTGTGGCGTGAATCAGATCGCAGGTTGGGGCATAGCGTTGCACCGCCCGCAGTTGTTCCCAGGTCAGACCAATGATTCCGGCCCGAATGTCTCCTAGCAACAGCAGCCGGTTCATGTAGGTAAAACCCCCAGACGGCATGGTCTGGGTGGGACCAATAATGGGCACATTCAGGCGTCGGTAGGCTTCTCCCTGGCCGACGATTGGCATGGCGGCAATTTCAACATCGGGGCGTAGTTCCCACAGACTCTGGATAATGTGGGACGAGTGGTTGTCCTCTCCATGACCATTACTGATAAATAAAATTCGCTTAGGCATCCTGGATGGTACTCGGAACGGACAATGGAGCAGGTTTGATCGACGACAGCCCAATCTAGAGCAAATCAGACAGCGGCTATCAAGAGGCTAGTGTTCTGTCAAACCCTAATTTTAAGGTGAACCCATTGGCTCGTAGTCGGCGCTTTAGCGCTGAAGCGCTGACTACAAACCCTAATTTCTAGAGTTGACGCTGCACTAGTCGCAGGTATCGAGAAGCCCCTCTTTCTCTTTGTAGCCTACTGGAGGTTCGGTACCGAGACAAATAAGTTGTGAAATCTATCCCCTGGTTCAGGGCCAACCGGGTTCAGGAGACCAGGGGATGGGCAACCCGACGCAGAACCGCCAGATCTTCCTGATCCAGTTCTACCGGTGTGCCGCTGCGGATCAATTCGGCAAAGTCTTCATTGGGAACCATAATGCAGAGCGCATACAGACGTTCTGCACCGGTGTTTTGAATGATGTGAGTACCGGTGGGCGGCACCAGAATGCTATCCCCAGCCCGAATCGGAACCGACTTACCATCGCAGGATGCCAGTCCTTCTCCCTTCAACACAAAAAACATTTCCACGGCCATCTGATGTCGGTTAGGTGGAGTTTTGCCGCCCACATCGAAGATTTCCACACAGAAGGTGAGGGACATATCGGCAATGTCTGGATCAAAAACGATCGCGAGGCGGTTGGTGTCGTGGGGACTGATCCGAAACGCCTGATAGTCCGTTGGTCCTTTGATGATGGGAATAATGCAGCGCTCAGCGTTCATGGACTTTCTCCTGGCAACAGGGGGCAGTTGAAGATGGACCAGCGACAATGGCGTTGCTGAAAAGCCGGATGGATTGAAACGACATTTTAAGCATCCTGCATCCTTTTCATCCCTGGAATCAGCCATGCCGACCAGCGATAGTTGAGAGTCAGGCTGCAAGGGAAAGGTGACGGAAAGACCTCCTGCTATCTCTACTACTACCGAAACCTTCCAGCCAATGTCGGGACTGTCACGAATCCTTACGATTTGGGCCTACCACGAGGCATGGCGAACCGATTTCCCTCTCTGGGGCGCCCAAGTCCGTATAATCGGTTGTGTTGTGGCAAATGGAGGAGTCGAGCGTGTCCCTCAACCGACCAACTGGAGTAAGTCCCCTACGGGCGATCGCGCTAGGGCTAGCAGTCCTGACCACCGGATTTCTGGCGGCGGCCTGTCAGGAAGCACCACCGACCAGCGGTGGTGGGTCGCCGACGCCAACCAGTCCCGTCAGTGAGACAAAGGGCTTGAAAATTGGCACCTTGCTTCCTTCAACCGGCGATCTGTCTTCCATTGGGCAACCCATGCTGGCATCTGTTCCGCTGTTGGTGGATACGGTCAATAAATGTGGGGGCGTCAATGGGGAACCAGTCACGGTGGTTTCGGTGGATGACCAGACCGATCCAGCCGCTGGTGCCGAGGGAATGACCAAACTGGCTGAGGTGGATAAGGTTGGCGGAGTTGTCGGATCCTTTGCCAGCAGCGTTTCTGCCGCCGCTATTCCCATTGCTGTGCGCAACAAAGTCATGCTGATTTCCCCCGGTAGCACCAGCCCAGTGTTTACCGATCGGGCTAAGAAGGGAGAATTTCAAGGCTATTGGGCTCGCACCGCTCCTCCTGATACCTACCAGGCCCAGGCACTGGCTAAATTGGCTGCTGACCAGGGCAAAAAGACCGCTGCCACGATTGTGATCAACAACGACTATGGGGTTGGGTTTGAGCGGGAATTTACCCAAGCTTTTAAAAAACTGGGTGGTACGGTCACCAATGAGGCCAAACCAACCCGCTATGATCCCAAGGCAACCACCTTTGACACCGAAGTGCAGTCGGCATTTAGCGGCAAGCCAGAGGCCCTAGCCGCCATTCTGTATGCCGAAACCGGCAGCTTGTTGCTGAAGTCTGCCTTCGAACAGGGGTTGAGCAAAGGCGTGCAAATCCTCCTCACTGATGGGGTCTACTCCCCCGACTTCCCCGGACAGGTGGGCAAGGCGCCGGATGGCAAGTACATTCTGGCCGGAGCGCTGGGAACGGTTCCTGGCGCTGATGGCCAAGCCTTGCAAGCCTTGACCAAACTCTGGACCGAAAAAGAGAAGCGGCCCGTGAGCGCCTATGTGCCCCATGCCTGGGATGCGGCAGCCCTGTTGACTCTGGCGGCCCAGGCAGCTAAGGCCAATACCGGCGAGGCGATTCAGGGCAAGATCCTCGAAGTCGCTAATGGGCCGGGTGTGGAAGTGTCCGATGTTTGTCAGGCTTTGGAACTGCTGCGTCAGGGGAAGGACATCAACTACCAGGGGGCCAGCGGTAACGTGGACATTGATGCCAATGGGGATGTGGTTGGCAGCTACGATGTCTGGAGAGTTGAAGATGACGGCAAGCTGAAGGTCATTGGCAAGGTTAGCCCCAAGTAAGACAGGATCCAGATGCCAGGAGGCAGGAGCAGGAAGGCCCACTGTCTCCTGGGGATATGGCCTACTCTAACTAGTGTTCTGTCAAACCCTAATTTTAAGGTGAACCCATTGGCTCGTAGTCGGCGCTTTAGCGCTGAAGCGCTGACTACAAACCCTAATTTCTAGCGTTGACGCTGCACTAGAACCCATATCAACTGGAAGTTGGGCTTGTCTGGCGGGCTGCCCAAGGCTGAGCCGGATCGTGCACTGTTCGGGCTTTTGAGAGGGGGGATCCTACTCCAGCGATCGCACCGCTTGCACTACCTGCTGGGAAAGGAACGGCAGAATGGCCTCGTTGCCACTGGCGAATTTTCCTTCCAGGAAGACCACCAACAGGTAGGGACGGGCATCCATCAGTTCAATGTAGGCGGCCTGGTGTCGCACCTGGCTGGTGACAGTGGCTTTGGACCAGAGATGGGCATCGGCCGGTAAGCCAGCACCCAGAAAGCCCTTGCCAGAGGCATCGGGTTGAACGGTTTCCGCGACAGCGGGCGATCGCTGCAACAGATGCAGCATGGTCTGCGATCTCGCTGCCGAGACGGACACCCCACCGACAATGCTGTGGAGCAATCGGGCCATGGCGATCGTCGTCAGTTGGTTGCGGTTTTCCAGCATTTCTCCCAGGAAAGCCCGCTCCCGGCCATAGGGGCCGTCCGTCCAGGTCTTCTGGCAAATGTTGACGGTATTCAGTTCTTCCCAGTCAAAGGTTTTCAGGTAGCGGTTGACGATCTGGCGCTGTTGTTTCCAGGTCTCAAACGGTTGCGGGGGTAACTCCGGGCCACTGGTGGTTCCGGTCAGGATATCCACTACCAGACTGGCGGCATCGTTGCTGGAATTGACTGTCATGTTGCGTAAGGCCCGATCTAGCTCGGCAGAGGGTTGCACCATACCCCGCTCCAGCCATTCCTGTATCGCCACCAGGTAAAATAGGTGGGCTAGACCCGCTGGTTCCATGCACTCCACGCCGCGATAGCTGAAGCCCCGAGGCGAATACTTCCAAAACTCCTCCGGACTGATGGCTCCGCCGGTATTCACCCGTACTGGCGGATCGTACACCACCCAGGTCAGAGCCAACTGATTGCGGGCAACACCCGGAAACGCTGCCCAGAACGCCTCTAGGATGCGATCGCCCGCCTCTTCCAGTTGCCCATCCTTATGAAAAAACATCATCCCCTTGCTCCAGCCGTTCCTGTCCTCAATCTTAAGCCCTGAAACTCCATGTCTTTCCCTACACTTGTGATGGTTCCAGCAATTCACCGTCCGTCAGGGCACAAAAAGACGATCAGTCCTCCTGACTGTCTCTATGCGGACTTACCTGACCACATTGTCTGCCGCCTGAATTGGCAAAAAAGAGGGGGGAGCGTTTTTGCTTCCCCCGTCAGAACTGGTATTCGGTTGATCTTTGAGTCGTTGCCGTAGGACTTGAAACTGTTTACGCCGTTGCTTTTGACGAGCAGAGCCGCCTCGTCCCTTATCGTTTCGTCCTTCCCGACGGGGTGACTCCCATCGTTTGAGATGGCGGGCCATTGGGAACCTCCTGATTCAGTGATAATGGCTCGATCAGCCGTTATGCTATAGCTAGTTTCAAAGAAATTTTTTCAAAGAAACTTAGCTGAGCCGACTGGTCTACCTATAGCATGCCCTGAGTGACTTTCGGATGACAAGGGGGGGATCCCCTACTATGTCTCTGGCGCAACCAGCTTGCTAAAGCTGGGGACTGCCCCAGGCCCCCCAGAGTCGGTTAGTACTTCATGATAGGGTACAATCGCTGACGGCTGACTCCTGATGACTAACCGCTGATAGCTGAGGATCACGCGATGAGTTCTTTCTGGCAACAACTCACCCTTTCCACCCTGCCGCTGCAGCAATGGCGAGAGGTCAGCTATCTGCATTTTCTGGTAGGGCCGCTGCGCAACTGGCGTCGGGGTAGTCGTCTGATGCAGTGGGCTGACTGGATTGGCTTGGGGTTAATCAGTCTGGTGTTCGGGCTGGCTCCCTTTGTTTCCAATACCCTGCTGGCAGTACTGCTCTCGGCCAGTGCAATTTTTTGGGTGTTACTGACCCTTTCAGATGATGTCAGTGTCGATTTGGGTGAACAGTCTTCTCCGGAGGAGTCTGAAACTCTCTCAGGTCGGGGCAAAGCGGCATTAGTCGATTGGTTTGCTCCGGCTGTCGGTACGCCGCTGGTTACCCCGATTCACCTGCTGGTTTTGTTGTATTGGGGCATTTCGGTGGTGGCGACAGCCTTCTCACCAGTCAAGCAGGCTGCCTTAATTGGCTTGAATAAGCTAACCCTTTATCTGTTGTTCTTCGCTTTGATGGCACGGGTGTTGCGATCGCCGCGAGCCCGCACCTGGATCATCACTGTCTATTTACTGGCAGCGCTCATCGTCAGCGTGTATGGCTTACAACAATGGTTTTCAGGAACGACCGCCCTGGCTACCTGGGTCGATCCGATGTCGCCCCTGTCGAAAACTACCCGTGTTTATAGCTTTCTGGGCAACCCCAATTTGCTGGCCGCCTATCTGATTCCTTCGGTCGTATTTAGTATCCTGGCTATCTTCATCTGGCCCACATGGATGACTCGGGGACTGGCGGCTGTCATGGCGATCGTCAATGGGAGTTGTCTGGTTCTGACCTTCAGTCGCGGCGGTTGGATTGGGCTGACGGTGTCTATTTTGGTGTTATCTCTGTTGCTGGGCCACTGGTGGAGCGTCTATCTGCCCCGCTTCTGGCGTACCTGGGCCGTTCCCCTGGTTGTAGCCGGAGCAGCGTCAGTCCTGATTCTGGGGGTTGTCTTTGTAGAACCGCTGCGCGATCGCGTCTTCAGTATGTTTTCCGGTCGGGGTGATAGCAGCAACAACTACCGGATCAATGTCTGGCAGGCAGTCATTGAGATGATTCAAGATCGGCCCTTGCTGGGGATTGGACTGGGCAATACAGCTTTTAACAAAATCTATCCACTCTATCAACGGCCTCGATTCTCCGCTCTCAGTGCCTATTCCATCATTCTGGAAGTTGCCGTTGAAACCGGGATTATTGGACTCACCTGCTTCCTCTGGTTGCTGTTGGTGATTTTCACCCAGGGTTGGACTCAATTGCAACGGTTACGCGACCGTGCAGACCGCCAGGGCTACTGGCTGATGGGGGCGATCGCGACCCTGCTGGGGCTATTGGGACATGGCTTGTTTGATACCGTCCTCTATCGTCCCGATGTCAATACCCTCTGGTGGCTGATGATTGCCATGATTGCCAGCTTCTCCGTTCGCCCGACACCATCGACTATAGCGATCCGATCAGGATTGTGAAAGGTTTCCGCAGGAAATCCTTCTCACAAAGCCCTTTCACCATCCAGGCATTCACAAATCAAATAGGATTGCTATACAACGCAAGTTTGAATGGGCGATCGCTGGGCTAGCTCCGCAGCCAAGGGATGTCACACTCGGCTCAACCAATCCCGCTGGGACTGTCACTGGCCGATGGTTCACCAGTTCCAGAAGCAGTAACACATCCTGATTGCTCCCCAAGCCCACCGACTGTTGATCAGGTTAAAACCTTATCACCGTTTGTTCTTCCGGATCAATGAACCATCCGAGTCGAACCCCTTGATTCAGCCCAACTAGAATGGGGTTGATTTGACGGGTTTTAACATGCCGGAGAATGGCAGTTAGCAGTGATTCGCCCAACTCACCGGAATCGGCTCCGCGCAAAATCATCCACATTGATATGGATGCCTTTTTTGCCTCGGTGGAACAACGGGATCAGCCCCAATGGCGAGGAAAACCGATCGCCGTGGGCGGCAGTCCAGAACAACGGGGCGTGGTGGCTGCGGCCAGTTATGAAGCGAGACAATATGGCATTCACTCCGCCATGCCATCCCGAACGGCCCTGCAGCGATGTCCCCAGCTGATTTTTGTCAAACCCCGATTCGAAGTTTATAAAGCTGTTTCCAATCAGATTCGGGCCATTTTTCACCGCTACACCGATCTGGTGGAGCCCCTCTCCCTGGATGAAGCCTATCTGGATGTTACGGCTAACAAGGCTGGACAGCCCTCTGCCATGGCGATCGCCCGGGCCATTAAGCAGGCGATTCGGGCGGAAACCAATCTGACTGCATCGGCTGGGGTTTCCCTGAATAAATTTCTGGCCAAGATGGCTTCGGGGATGAATAAGCCGGATGGTCTGACCCTGATTGCACCGGAGGAGGCTGCCGCGTTTGTGGAGACCTTGCCGATTGAACAGTTTTACGGAGTGGGCGTGGCAACCGCCAACCGGATGAAAGCCCTGGGTATCCACACCGGCGCCGATTTGAAACAGTGGTCGGAGACGGACCTCATCCACCAATTTGGCAAGGTGGGTCGCTATTACTATCGGGTCGCCAGGGCCCAGGATGATCGGCCCGTGAATCCCAACCGGATTCGCAAATCGATTGGGGCGGAGCAATCCTTTGCCAAGGATTTGAGCGGACTGGATTGTCTGGAAGCCAAGTTGCGGCAAATTGCCGGCGATGTGGCCGAGCGGCTGGAACGACACCAGTGCCAGGGCTATACCCTGACGTTGAAGGTGAAGTACGCTGACTATCAGCAGGTCACTCGCAGCCGCACCGTCAACAGCCCGATTTGGTCCCAGGACAGCATTTTTCAACTGGCCCAGGAGTTGTTGGTGCTGCATTTGCAGCCAAACACCAAGGTCCGACTGTTGGGCATTACCATTGCCAATCTGGTCAAAGCTGGGCCCAAAATCTCCTATGTGCAGTTGCGTCTGGATTTGCCAACCAGCCTCTAACCACCCCGGAGCGGAATGTTACAGTGCAGAAGTTGAGCCACCGTTTTCCTGCCTGACCCATGTCTGACTCCCTGCTGGGACTGCCGCCCCTGCTCGCCCAACTCTTTACCTTTTGGAAATTTTCCCGGCCCCACACCATCATTGGTACCAGCCTGAGTGTGCTGGCCCTTTACCTGCTTGCTGTGGCCAGCGATCGCCCTGAAAGCTGGAGGTTCCTCACCAGCAGTCTCCTGCCTGCTCTGATTGCCTGTCTGTCTGGCAATGTCTACATTGTGGGTTTGAACCAGTTGGCTGATGTTGACATTGATCGGATTAACAAACCCCACCTGCCCCTGGCATCGGGTGAGTTTTCTAGATCGCAGGGCTGGGCGATCGTGGCTATTTGCGGTACGTTAGCAATTCTGGTCGCTCTGTTTCAGGGGCCGTTTCTCCTGGCTACCGTCGGTCTGAGCCTGGTCATTGGCACTGCCTACTCCCTACCGCCGCTGCGGCTGAAGCGCTTTCCCTTTTGGGCCTCCTTCTGCATCCTCAGTGTCCGCGGCTTGATTGTCAACTTGGGCCTGTTTCTCCATTTTCAAGGGGGTTGGCCTATCCCACCCCAGGTCTGGGCTCTGACCCTGTTTATTCTGGTATTTAGTCTGGCGATCGCCCTGTTCAAAGACGTGCCCGACATAGAAGGCGATCGGCAATATAACATCCGCACCTTCACCCTGCGGTTGGGCCAGACCGCCGTTTTCAATCTGGTTCGCCTGATCCTGACGGTCTGCTATCTGGGTCTGGTGCTGGCAGCTATGTTGGGTTTGCCCTCAGTCAACCGTCCCTTTCTGATCGCCAGCCATCTGGCAGTTTTGGCGACCTTCTGGCTCCGCAGTTTATCGGTTGACCTGGGCGATAAAGTTTCGATCAGTCAGTTCTATCAGTTCATCTGGAAGCTGTTTTTCTTGGAATATCTGCTGTTTCCAGCCGCTTGTTGGTTGGGCTAGCCACGATTGAACAGATTTCTCGGCGCTTAGAGATCCAGCGCGATCGCAGAGGATTTGTCTATTTCGGGCTTGCTGAAGAAGTGTTTCCCGAGCTTGGGAAAGCTGACAGTTGAATCCTAGTGTTCTGTCAAACCCTAATTTTAAGGTGAACCCGTTGGCTCGTAGTCGGCGCTTTAGCGCTGAAGCACTGACTACAAACCCTAATTTCTAGAGTTGACGCTGCACTAGGACGCTTGAGAACTTAAGCCGCCATCAGGAGGAATTGAGGATCACGCCAGTGGCGCTGCCCATGGTTGAACTTAAGTATCCCCTTTGAGAAAACGACCGCAAAAAAGACAAAAAGAAACTGCCGCAGCAGTTGCTCCAGATTCATCACCAGGAACGTGATTGCAATGGCAGTTTCTGCAGTTGGGGCAAGCATTGCCATCACACGAGCTAAACTAAAGCGGCGCCTGCCCGCTCCAAGCTCCCCTTCCACCTGGTTACGAATGGCAGCATCGGCTTGAGTTTGCTTTTGAATGTCTGCTGGCTGGCTCAGCTTCGGTCTGCCTAACGGTTTTCCACTGAGTCGAATCCCTCCTTCCTGGTAATACTTGCGGTTGGCACGGGTGCGCTAGATTGGGTCAGCATGAACTGAGGCGTATTCTCTGGGTAAAGACCACGGGCGCCCCGATGTCCCGGCACATCGAATGGCCGGTTCGTTGGCTGGTTCATGGCCGAGGCGGCTGTTGGCAGGCATTGGCCTGGGTTTCTGTTGGGGCGTAGGGATTGGCCTGGGCCTGCTGTTGCTGCACAATTTGCCGCATCAGGTGGGGATAAACCAGCAGAAAGAAGCCCATCCAGACCAACACTGGGGCGGCGATTAAGGCTGTGATCCAGACCCGCTGGAACATCCACCAGCTACCCCCAATCAGGCTGATTCCCGTGAGCAGGATGGACCAGGGCTGACACCACCAGGGCTTATGCTGCCAGACATTAAAGGACGAGGATTCAGTCATTTGAGACATCTCCAAAAGACGGCATGGACAGCGGCACGGCACCTTGAGCCTGGGCGATCGCAAGTTTGAATATCACCTTACTCTGCCACAAGCAGAATTCATCTCCTACCGAGAGCACCAGTGGATTCTCCTGAAATTCCCCTCTTTTTGCCCAGTTGTCTCTACAATGGATAGAGGTGAGTACATATACACATTCGGCAGGAAACGATATGGCTGGTGGCGAATCTCATGCGCAGGTTCTTCTTTCGGAACGGGAACTGCAAGTGATTGAATTGGTAGCCGCTGGCTTAACCAACCAGGAAATCGCGGAACAGTTGGAAATTAGCAAGCGAACCGTTGACAATCACATCAGTAACATCCTGACCAAAACCGAGACTGAAAACCGGGTAGCCCTGGTCCGCTGGGCATTGCAATGGGGTAAGGTCTGTCTGGATAATGTCAATTGTTGTCCATTGCCCAACGTGAATCAGAATAATGGCAACCACCAGAAGTCAGCAGGGTCAGGCAGCTAGGGCAGTCGGTTGCAAGGGAGCACTGGAGTGAGCGATCGCGTGCGGAATGCCAAGCTGCCGTTGGCGGTTTATCGGGAGGTGGCGGCCCACTTACGTCTAATCGACGGCGTGGAGACCGATCTGATCCCCCAATCATCGTCGGTCTTTGACTACGACCTGAGCCAGGTCGATAGTCTGGTAATTCGCTACCGGACGGATGATGCAGACGGCAGCAAGCACGCCCAGGTACAGCAAGTATTGGCCTATTATGGCGATTGCTACGGCAATTGGGACGCGATGGCAGAGTGTGAGCAGAGCTAGAAATGGGTTTAATCCAGGCATTACGGGGAACGCGGGACATCCTGCCCGATGAAATTCGTTACTGGCAACGGGTGGAAGCCGTGGCCAGGGAGATTTTTGCCAAGGCTGCTTACCGGGAAATCCGCACGCCATTATTTGAACAAACTGCCCTGTTTGAGCGCAGTATTGGCGAAGCCACCGATATTGTGGGCAAAGAGATGTATACCTTCAAGGATCGGGGCGATCGCTCGATTACCCTACGGCCCGAGGGCACAGCTGGGGTTGTCCGTTCCTACATTGAACAAGGCATGGCGTCTCAGGGAGGCGTACAACGCCTCTGGTACACTGGCCCTATGTTTCGCTATGAACGGCCCCAAGCAGGTCGCCAGCGCCAGTTTCACCAGATCGGCGTAGAAGTGTTGGGCAGTCCCTCGGCGCGCGCCGATGCGGAAGCGATCGCCATTGCCACGGACATCCTAACCAGCCTGGGTCTGACGGATCTGCAACTGCAACTCAATTCCATCGGCAACCCAGAGGATCGCCAGCGCTATCGGGAAGCCCTGGTAGCCTATCTGACACCCCTTAAGGATGAATTAGACCCAGACTCGCGCGATCGCCTCAGCCGCAACCCGCTGCGGATTCTGGACAGCAAAGACGAAAATACGCAGAAACTGCTGCAAACAGCTCCCCGCCTGCTGGATTTCCTTGGACCTGAGTCCAGAAGCCGGTTTGAACAGGTACAGTCCCTACTGACAGGACTGGGCATCACTTACACCCTCAATGATCGGTTGGTCCGGGGGTTGGACTACTATACCCACACCGTGTTTGAGATCCAGTCGCAACACCTGGGGGCACAGGCAACCGTCTGCGCTGGGGGACGGTACGATGGTCTGGTGACCGAACTGGGAGGGCCAGACACCCCCGCAGTCGGCTGGGCCATTGGCCTGGAACGATTGGTCATCCTGTTGCAGCAGATCCAGGCGCTACCAGCTGCCGACATTGATTTTTACCTGGTCTCGCGAGGGGAAAAGGCCGAAGCAGCAGCCGTCCTGCTGGCCCAAAAGCTGCGTCAAGCTGGATTTAGGGTGGAACTGGATTTGAGTGGTAGCGCCTTTGGCAAACAGTTCAAACGGGCCGATCGTAGTGGCGCTGTCGCCTGTGTCATATTGGGTGATACCGAAGCCGAAACGGGGACCGTGCAATTGAAATGGCTGGCTTCGGGCGAACAATCCGCGATCGGGCAAATTGAATTGCTGGAAATGACGGATAAGCTGCGTCAGCAAATTGATGCCGCCCGCTCTTGATGCCACCCGCCAATGCTATCGGTAACCTGTGCTACATCTATGCCCTAGAATAGGCTGTTCCTCCGGCCAACTCCAACCCGGTTGCTCAACGCGACTAAGGCTGGCTGTCTGCCATCGGGCAGGATGCCCAACCAACCATCGCCCCTGTGGTCAATCATTAACTTTCCTAAAGATCCGGGCCCTTCCTATCAAAGAGCGTCCATTCCAGACCGTAGAATGTGAGTCAACATTCTTCTGTTCTCACTCAGATAGGAAAAACAGAGCATGGCTGAGCCTCTTATCAAGCCCTTTAACGGTGACCCATTCACCGGCAATTTATCAACCCCGATTAATGATTCCGGTTTTACGCGGGCGTTCATTGGCAACCTGCCCGCCTACCGCAAAGGTCTATCTCCCTTACTGCGGGGTCTGGAAATTGGTCTAGCCCACGGTTATTTTTTGGTTGGTCCCGAGACCGTGTTGGGTCCCCTACGGGATTCTGACCATGCGGCCCTGGGTGGGCTGATTACAGCGATCGCGCTGATCCTGCTTGCCACCATGGGCCTTCAGACCCACGGCTTGACTCGTTTCTCCGAAGATACGAAGTCAGACAATCCCCTATTTACAGCTGAAGGCTGGAGTCAGTTTACCGGCGGTTTCTTTGTTGGCGCCATGGGTAGCGCCTTTGTCGCCTTCTTCCTGTTAGAGAACTTCTCCGTTGTCGACTCCATTTTCCGCGGACTGGTCAACTAAGCGCTAGTTGCTGGAAGGATTGGTCAATTCTGCTAATCTTTCCCCGGCTGTTTGAGAATCGTCTGAGCCCGGTTGATCCATTCCGGGCTCTTTTGCTTTTCATGCGGGTCAATCAGGACAAACCCAAGCTGGTATTGGGGTTTCAGCAACGGTTGGCAACTGGAGCCAGTCAGTGAATTCAACTGCTTGGGGCAGTTCCCTCCGGCTACTGACCTCCCTATAATAAGGAAAACTCAGGCAGAGAACGTCGATGTCCCAGACTATGCCAGCCCAGCTTGAAACCGCTCAGGAACTCAGCCCTCTGGCGATCGACTCTGATACGCCAGTCAATCCGTTGATGGCCGAAAAACAGCAACGGCTGCTGACCGAACCCCTCTACAGCAATCCCTCCCTTTTTGGCGATCGCCCCTTCCTGGCAGCATCCAACGTGGCGGTGTTCTACGCGGTTCAGCAATCGCCCGTAGTGCCTGATATGTTCCTAAGTCTGGGGGTCAATGTTCCCCAAAACTGGCCGAGTAAGAAGAATCGCACCTATTTGATCTGGGAAGTTGGCAAACCCCCCGATGTGGCGATCGAGATCGCCTCCAGCAGAATTGGTCCCCATCTGGAGCGCCGACTGCAGGATTATGCCAACATCCGGATTAGTTACTACGTGCTGTACGACCCGCTGCAAAAGTTCAGTCGCAGTCCTCTGCGGGTTTTTGAACTGCGCGGCAATACTTACACCGAAATCCAGACCAACTGGCTAGAAGCGATTGGGCTGGGCCTGACCATCTGGAACGAAGCCTTTGAGGACAAGGCCGGTCCCTGGCTGCGCTGGTGCGATCGCCTGGGGGCTCTGGTGCCCACCGTCGCCGAAAGGGCCGAACAGGAACGACTGCGGGCCGAGCAAGAGTTTCAGCGGGCCGAGCAAGAGCGGCGCTTGGCCGAACAGGAGCGGCTGCGGGCCGAACGGGAACATCAACGGGCCGAACAAGAACGGCTGCGGGCCGAGCAGGAACATCAACGGGCCGAACAAGAACGGCTGCGGGCCGAGCAGGAACATCAACGGGCCGAACAGGAGCACAAACGGGCCGAACAGGCAGAAGCCAAAGCAGCCCTGCTGGCAGAAATGTTGCGGCTGCGAGGTATGGATCCCGACTCCGATTTCTGATCCTGAGTGATCTGTCTCCATGACAACCCCGTCCGTTTGGGTGCCCCAGCTTACTGAGGATGGTTCCTTCACCTTTTTCTCGGAGGAATTCGGGGAGACCTTCCATAGTCGCGATGGGGCCAGGGCTGAAGCGTTTCAGAAGTTTGCCCAGGCCACCGATCTGGCGGCCAAAGGCCAGCAAAATTCCCTGCGACTGCTGGATGTTTGCTACGGCCTGGGCTACAACACCGCCGCCGCCCTGGAGGTCATTTGGACGGTCAACCCAGCTTGCCAGATCGAACTGGTGGGTCTGGAGTTAGATGAAACGGTGCCCCAGGCGGCTATTGCCCCACCACTGGTTGAGGGGTGGTCTGCCACAGTTCAATCTATTTTGACGGAGATCGCCCAGTCCCATACCTGTGTCCGGCCCAACCTGACCGCCACGCTGCTGATTGGGGATGCCCGCCAAACGATTCAAACCCTGGTTTTTCAAGGGTTTCAGGCTGATGCTATTTTCTTTGACCCCTTTTCTCCCCGCCATTGTCCCCAACTGTGGACAGTAGAGTTTTTCCAACAGGTTGCCCGTTGTCTGGCCCCCACGGGTAAACTGGCCACCTATTCCCGCTCAGCTGCGGTCCGATCAGCTATGCAAGAAGCCGGTTTGGCGATCGGCACTATTCCTGTGGGAACAGTGCATTTACCCCACGAGTGGTCGCAGGGCACTGTCGGCAGTTTTGACGCCGATACATTGGCGCCCCTTTCCCCCCTGGAACAGGAACACCTGCAAACCCGCGCCGCCATTCCCTACCGCGACCCGACGTTGAGCGATTCCGCCGCCGTGATTCTGGAACGCCACGATCAGGAACAACAGCGCTCCCAGTTGGAATCAACCTCAAGCTGGCGACGACGCTGGGGCATCCGCTAATCAGCCCCCCTCTGCATCGCACCGAGCAAACGAGAGATCCGCATTGAAACCAGATCCCGATCAAAAGAGCCAGTCAGCGGTGGATAGCCGCCTCTACTAAAATGACAGCGGCGTTCCTTGTTTTGCCAGTCCCTAACCACGGATCACTGACCACTGAAGCATCGACCGCGGACCTACTGCTTGCGCAACGGTTCCGCAGGAGCTTAGCTGATAGCCGCTTCAACCAATCTCCCATCCCTGCTTCAGCGCAATCTCCTCACGGGCATGGAGATACAGGGGATCAGCCTGGAGGGAGACCGCCCGGTTAAATGATTCCATGGCATTGCCATAAGCCAGCATTTCCGACAGCAGTCGCCCTCGATTAAACCAGACCTGGTGGTCATCCGGCTGTAGAGCGATCGCTTTGTCATAGGCGGCCAGTGCTTCCGCCTGTCGCTTCAGACCTGATAGGGCATTACCCCGATTATTCCAGGCAGCGCTGGAGGCGGGACAGAGGGCGATCGCCCGATCAAAGGCTTGGAGCGCCGCCCCATACTGACCCGCCTGACACAGGAGTCGCCCCTGCTCCTGCCAGTCCTCCATCAATGCATCGTTGCCAGCCGCAGCCGCCATAATGGTTCATCCTTGCAGTCACTACCCTTTTATTCTGCAAAGCCATCTGTCTTGGCCATCAGAGGGGATTTCCCCCAGTGCAGGGTTCGGTGTTGGGACGGTCAATCCAGCGGAGGAACGCCCTAGACCTTCTGGACCAGCTTCCGACCCAGCAGACCTTCCGGTCTGAACAGCAGCACCACAAACAAAATGCCAAAGGCCACCGCATCCTTATAAGCTGAATATTCTCCTGGCACAAACGCTTCCACCAGACCAATTAGCAAGCCGCCAATCACCGCACCGGGAATACTGCCCAAGCCACCCAGAACAATCACAGCCAGCCCTTTCAAACCGAAACCAATGCCGAAATAGGGACCGGCAATACTGACACTGGAGCCCACCAGAGTGCCAGCCACTGCCGCCAGAAAACTGCTGACAAAAAAGGTCAGAACAATGAAGCGATCGGTGTCAATGCCCAACAGGTTAGCGGTTGTGGCATCTTCAGCAACCGCCCGCATGGCTTTGCCATACTTGGTGGCATTAATCAGATAGGTCAGGACAGCCAGAATCAGCATCGACACCAGGAAGATGACGATCTGCACAGTCCGAATGGGAATTGGGTTTGCCACCGTGCCAAAGTTCACCGAAGCAGGCAGGTTGCCGTAGGTATCCGCTGGGAAGGTGTAGTTTTCTGCCCCCACCAGATACTGAATCACATTCACAATTACCAGGGCCACCCCCAGGCTGGACACCACCGTCAGCAGGGGATCGGCTCCCCGTCGCCGCAGGGGACGAAAGGCCAATCGTTCGATCGCAATACCCACGAAGCCAGCCAGGATGCCGCTGACCAGCATGGCTATTGCAAAGGGCAACCTGAAGGGCAATTGGGCATTGGCAAGCAACCCATTAAAGCCAAATTGCCCCCCCATGAGGGCATAAGTAAAGTAGGCCCCTAGAGTAAAAACAGCACCGTGGGCAAAGTTAATAATTCCCAGGATGGAAAAAATCAGGGTGTAGCCCAAGGCAAAAATGGCATAGACACTGCCAATGGACAGGCCATTGAGGAAATTTTGCAGAAACTGGGTCAAAGTCATCTGAAGTGAGATCCAGCAAAAGAGAGTAGGACGGAGTTCGGTGTGAGCGCCAGACCGATTTAATGGTTGATTATCCCAGGTTTCTCGAACCGATACCGATTTCCCAGATGGCTACCGCCAATCAATGCCGATCAGAGGATCGGTACTCTGCCAAGATCCCCACGTTCTTTGGCCAATCAAACATCAATTGGGTAGCCCCAAGCCCAGAACTTGGAGATCTGGACCAGCGTTCTAGAGAGTGGGTTAACGTGAGTGCCACCCGTCCGCGGGGCCATCGGCTGAAGGGACTTGCAAACCAATCACGCCCCGATGCCATTTCCATGTAGACGGGAATCCACCGCTGACAGACTTTCAAGATCGGTATCGTAGTGCAACATAGATCTCTTACTGGAGAAAGATCTCTTACTGGAGAAACACAAACTTGCCCGTAGTTCCATCCGGTGACATTTTGATCTGGGCCACATAGAAGCGGCTCTGAACCACTTCGCCCTCTGGGGTAAAGGATAGTTCGCCCAGGGGGGTATCGTATTTGCCCGACAGGATTTGCTGATTCAATGCCTGTCGTAACGCTGGCAATGGCTGTTGTGTCACCTTGGTTTGACGATCCAGGGCCCGTAGAGCTTCTACAAACACCTGCACAGCGGTGAATCCTTGGGCGCTGAACTGGGGCGGATCTTTCTTGTATTGCTGCTGGTAGGCAGTTCGGAAGTCCCGGTTAATGGTGCTGGCATGGTCCGGACTATAGGCCTGGGCCACCAGCACCCCATCACATAATTGTTTGCAGACCGGAAAAATGTTGGGTGTGTTGAACCCATTACCTCCCACAATCAACCCCTTGTAGCCCAGTTCGCGCAACTGCCGCACCAGGTTGCCGCTGTCGGCGGCCAGACCAGAAATCACCATCAGATCCGGTTTGAGGTTGATTGCCGCCGTTGCCTGGGTCTGGAAGTCGGTGTCGGTGGTCTGAAATTTCTGAATGGTGACAATCTCCAGTTGTTTGGCCTGAATCGCCTGTTGGAAAATCTCCGTTTCAGACTGGCTGAAGGCATCGTTTTGAGCATAAAAGACCGCCACTCGCTTGATGTTGGGATTGAGTTTAAGCGCGGCGGCCAGGGAGTTGGGGGCTAGCACCGTCACCGGAGAAGCAACCCGAGCGATGAACGGCCCGATTTCCGGTACGCCCTTGGCTGTATTGGTGGGACCAATCACGGGCACTTTGGCCCGGTCGGCGATCGGATTAGCGCTGAAGGCTTGCTGGGAAGAGGATGGCCCCACAATGCCCACCACCCGATCTTTGGTAATCAGGGTTTGAAAAGCGTTAATGGCTCCTGCTTCCTCCCCACCGGCATCCTGAAAAATCAACCGAATGGGGGTGCCATCAATCCCTCCCTGAGCATTGAAATATTGTTCGGCCAGTTTGGCGCCATTGACCGATTCTTGCCCCAAGAGGGCCAGGTTACTGGTTTGGGCCAGCGCAATACCAATAGGAATGCCCTTGTTAGCAGTGGTAGCAGCGCCAGAGGAGGAATCGACGGACTGAGGCTGGCAGGCTGCTAACCCCAAAGTGGCGATCGCCCATCCAGCGGCCCAGTTCCGCCGACAGCCCCATTTGGCCAACCCATGCTTAACCGTTGAACTGTGCCCCGATCTCCGCTGCATGTAAACTTCCGCCTTTGCCAGGTGTAGGAAGATTGTGCCACACCGTGTCCCCGCCGACAGTATGGGCCGCAAAGCCGGGAAGAGAATTAATACTTAATACCAATTCTCTTTAATGATGAGCATTATCGAGTGCATCCCAGTTTTGCAAA
>CAZBTL010000009.1:0-34125 GCA_964494755.1 uncultured bacterium
CAGTTGGTGTCTTACTGACTGCCTTTCTCTACCTCGTTAGTCCAAAGTCCAGCACCTGACCTTGTGGAGTCCGTCGGACGATCTGCCGACCACTGGTCATCCAGGATATAGCGATCCGATCAGGATTGTGAAAGGTTGCCGCAGGAAATCCTTCTCACAAAGCCCTTTCACCATCCAGTCGTTCACAAGTCATTTAGGATTGCTATAGCTGCCCTTAAAGATTGATGTCCGGAGCCCGGTTATTTAGCTCTTACTTGACCGCCCCTTTGACTGCCGACAGGGGCGCCCCCAGCCAACCCAGAAAGTTCTGTTCCTGCTCATGGGAGGGAGTCTCCACTGGCACCAACTGATACCGGGATGGTCTTGGTTCTGCCAGGGTGACTGAACGAATCCGTAGTTCGTCCTGGTGGAAGAAGGCAATTTGAATCGTATCACCGGGGTGGTAGTCTCGCAGGCGATCGCCCAACTGATCAGCCTGCACCCGAATGCCATCCACGGCCAGCAGGTCATCACCAGGGTCAATTCCAGCCGCCTGAGCTGGAGAACCTACTTCCACCTGTTTAATCCGTTCATGACCGGCTTCTGTCTTTACGGTCAAACCCAGGAAGGGCGGCAGGTCTTCTGTTCGTTCCGGCTGCAAGGTCAGGCCAAAGGGATGCAAGCAATCATCGAATGGCAACTCCTCCGTCTGATGCAGGTAGCGTTCGAAAAAGTCCCCCAGATCCCCGTCTGCGACAGCGCTGATCACCTGCTCCAGTTGCTCCGGGGTAAAGCCGACTTCTGGTTGGCCAAACTGTCGCCACATTTGGCGCATCACATCATCCAGCGATCGCCGGTTGTTATGGTGCTGGCGAATCAACAGGTCTAAGAGCAGAGACACCATCTCTCCTTTCAGGTAGTAGGAGATCTGGGAATTGGGACTGTTGGCATCGGGCCGGTAAAGCTTAATCCAGGCGTCAAAGCTGGACTCGCTCAGGGGCTGCACCTGTCGTCCTGGTGTGGTCAAAAAGCGGGTGATCTCTTTACTGAGGGCATTCAAGTAAGCCCGGACATCATAGATCCCCGCCCGATAGGGAATCACCAGATCGTAGTAACTGGTGGCGCCTTCGCTAAACCAGAGGGAGGGCGTATAGTTTTCCTGCTCGTAGTCAAAAACCTCCAGCGCTTTAGGCCGAATCCGCTTCACATTCCACAGATGGAAAAATTCATGGGCCACCAGTTGCAGGAAGCGATCGTATTTCTCCTTGTTACGAAAACCAAACCGCTGATAAATCAGGGAGCAACAGGCTTTGTGCTCCAGACCGCCAAACCCCTGGCCAGCCAGATGTAGCAGAAACAGGTAGTGATCGTAGGGCAAGCCCTCAAATAGGGCGGCTTCTACCTGAATGATTTTCTGAATATCCGTAATCACCTGGGCTGGGTCTAAATTGCCAGTGCCCCAAACAGCCAATTCATGGGGCTTACCCAGCACCTCAAAGGGATAAACCGCCTGCCGCCCAATTTCAAAGGGGCTATCGACTAGGGTGTCGAAATCAACAGCCTCAAAGGTGTTAGGTCGATCTGGCACTGGGGGCAAAACCGTACTCACCTGCCAGTCTGGTTCCGGCGGAACAATGGTGACTTGAATCGGCACCGATTGATGGCCCGGTAGATAAAAGAATAAGGCAGCCCCATTGAAATACCCGTGGCTGCCGTCTAGGTGATTGGTTCGAACCGATAAATCGTTAGCAAAGATGCGGTACTGGATCAGCACTACCGTCTGTTCCGGTACATCAATCTGCCAGTAGTTCTTGCCCAGTTTGCGCCAGGACAACTTCTTCCCCGTCTCCGTGCAGGCCGAAAAATCTTGCAGATGACGAGCGTACTCCCGCACCAGATAGGAACCGGGCGTCCAGACGGGCATCTTCAAGTCTAAGTGACTAGATTGGGAACTGGGCCAGCCCTGCACCCGCAACATCACTTCAAACAAATGGGACTGTGGCTCCGGCATGGACACCTGATACTGCAACTGGAGCAAGTTGGGGGGGGCGATCGCACCGCCTGCTGCAACCATTGACGGCTGGCTGAAATCCACCGCACCCACTGACTCCGTAGCCGATAATCCAAACGCTTCCTGATTCATGCTGTTATCCTGCAATCCCATCACTCGACTCCTCACTTGAGCCGACGCCACCGATCGCTGCGGCAACCTTTCTACGCCCTACCAGCCAGATGGGCCAGTTGTTTCATGTTGAGTAAATCAATCACATGATTGACCGGATCAACCTTGACCCATCCTTTGCTCTCCAGCTTTTCCATAATCTTGCCGGTCTCCTCTACCCCAATATCCGACACTTCGGCCAGATCCTTAGCTGGAATGTTGTAGATCTCAATCCCATTAGCCGACTCATGCCCATAGTTCTCGCCCAAGGAGACCAGGGTATAGGCCAGTTTGACGGCTGGAGGTTGGTGCCGGAGCTGAAATCGAATATTGGTCTGGCGCAGGCGACGGACCATTAATTGCAACATCCGGTGATGCAATTGGGGATCTTTAAATAGGGTTTGGATAAACCGTTGGGCTGAAATGCTGAGCAGCTTAACCGGGGAAAGGGCAATCACATCGGTTGAACGGGGTGACTCATCCAGAATCGCCATTTCGCCGAAGAAGTCTCCCCGACCCAAAATGGCCAGGGTTAATCCATCGTCGCCAGCCAATCGTCGGACTCGAACCCAACCAGAAACAATGAAGTAGACTGCATTTCCCCAGGAATCTTCCATCAAAACCGTGCGGTTTGCCGGATATTCATGCTCAACAGCAACAGAAAGCAGCCATTCCAGGGTTTCTGGATTGGCCGCGGTTAAGAGTGGAAACAGCTCACTAAAGGCTTCGGGTTGCATGAAAACTTGTCTAAAGACCTATCAGGACAGTAATGAGGGGTTGTTGAGAGTCAGCAGGGTGAATTAAGGGCTGCCCTCCATTCACCTGAAACGGGTAACCAGCAGATTGCCAGCAAGAAAAAACCAGATGCGTCACCACCCTCACCATTGCCAGTTCTGTCAAAAATACTAGCAAGCTTTTTGGGGTCGCGATCGCCTACTCGGCGGAACCCAATCCTGCCTTCATAGAACCCCGACAATTGAGGAATTCTACGGATTGGTTGGTAACAAATGACGGCACCGGGCGAAGGCCCCTGATTCACACTACCTCCTGCTGCACCTGCTGCACCGCCTGCTGCAATTTCGGTAAAAAGGTTGTCATATAGTGGGGCCAGCCAATGACAATGGGCTGTTTGTGGGTCAAGGTTTCCGTATACAAGGCTGATGGGGAAAAATCGATTTGCTGACCCTGCAAGTCGCAGCAAATCAGACCCGCCGCCCGAGCTAACGCCAGCGGGCCAGTCGTATCCCACAGCTTCACCCGTCCGTTGAAGTACAGATAAAGGGCCGCCCGTCCTAACACCACTTCCATCACCTTGAGACCGAAACTGCCCAGCGAGTAAAAATGCGCATCGGGAATTTGCTGGGCGATCGCCGCCCCATAACGGGCATAATCCCGGGTGCCAATCACAATCGGGCAACGGTTCACGAATGAGTCCGGTGCAGCCAGAGCCACCGGCTGGCCTGGTTGATCGGCGATCGCCTGAAACACCCCCCAGGATTGGCCCCCATAATAGACCCGGTCATAGGCCGGAGCATAAATCCAACCGGCGATCGGTTCATAATCCTGTAACAAACCCACCATGACCGCATAGTCCCGCTTGCGATGAATAAAATCCTCCGTTCCATCTAGCGGATCAATACACCACAGTCGGGGATAGGCCGCCTGAAACCGAGATCGGGACTGAACATTCTCCTCACTAATCACCCCATCTTCTGGAAAGAGAATCGAAAACGCATGTCCTAGTTGGTGATCCAGACTGGCATCAATATTAGTGACATAATCCTCCGGTCCTTTCTCAAACACATCAAAGTCTTTATCCGCCATGCGCTCAGCCTGCTGACCACAATCCCGCAGCACCTGCCGAATTTGTTGTTCCTGATCCAACGAAATAGGAGACATAAAAAATTCAAGAAAGAACCCGCGACCCACCTTCAGCATACAGCGCCCAGATTGCTTATCCGATATGCCCATCCAACTCAAGCAAGGCACGAAATGCAAGGGTCGCCCACAGTAAACCAATAAAAAACGGGCTAACCGGGGAGAGGTTAACCCGCTAGTTTGGGAACGCTTGGAGAATTTATTTTTGCAGAACCAGCTTCACGTTAGCATTTTGCAGCCCAGGACGCTTAACCTCAGCCAGCGTCTTGTTAACCGCATACTTCTGATTGATGGAGTTGATCAGCTCAGTCTGATTGTGCTTCTTGGCAACACCCCACAGATCTGCAATCAGATCAAAGGTGCCATCAGCATTCCGAGACCAACCCAGATCATATTCGCCATCCAGAACAGCAACCAGGTCTGCACGAACACGCTGGCCGTTATAACCGCGAACATCTGCTTCCGTCTTAACCGAAATACCCAGATCGCGAAGAGAAGCCTTCAGGATCTCAGCATCGGTAATCTTGGTCCGCAGAGTGCTAAAGTGAGACATTTGGGTTTCCTCCTGTGGAGACTTGAGAACAACGTTTTCGAAAGTGAAGGTCAGAACGTGAGGTTTCGTTATGGGATATAGCTTAACGCTCACAATTCGAACCTGGGACCGAAACTGCTAGCTGGAAGGCTAGCCATTTCCCCTGTTGGGAGCAGGAGAAAGCTTTAGAACTCCAATCGCTGATATTCAGCGACCGAAGCTGCGGCAGGTCGAGCCCGCTGTCTGGCCCAATCACGCAGGGCCGTGACCTGCTCTGTCATCGTCTTGGAAAGGGGCAGAGTCGACTTGATCGCCGCAATAATGTCTAACTGGGTGAATTCCCGTTCCTGGGCAAAGGCCTCATACATGGCTGCAATCAAGGCCTGCTCAATCTCCGCCCCTGAGAAACCTTCACAAACATTTGCCAGCTGATCTAGATCAAATCGAGAAATATCCGTCCGCCGCTTCAAGAGATGAATCATAAAAATTTCTTTGCGCTCCTCCGTAGTTGGCAAGTCTACAAAGAAGATTTCGTCAAACCGTCCCTTGCGCAGAAACTCTCCTGGCAACCGTTCCACCCGGTTAGCGGTGGCCATGACAAAAACCGGAGAGGTCTTTTCCTGCATCCAGGTTAGGAATGAGCCAAAAATCCGACTAGAGGTGCCGCCATCCGAATCGGCTGAGCCAGCACTCCCCGCAAACGCCTTGTCCAACTCATCAATGAACAGAATGGCGGGAGAAATTGATTCAGCAGTCTTCAGCGCGTTACGCAGATTGGCTTCCGATCGCCCCACCATTGATCCGTCATAGACCCGCCCCATATCCAATCTCAGCAAAGGCAGACCCCAGAGACGGGAAGTGGTCTTGGCAATCAGGGACTTGCCACAACCAGGAACTCCCAAAATCAACATTCCCTTTGGCTGGGGCAATCCATATTCGCGAGCCCGCTCTGTGAAAGCATTGGAGCGCTGCCGGAGCCAGTGCTTCAGCTCATCCAGACCGCCCACGGAATTGAGGGTTTCATCCTCTTCCACATATTCCAGAATGCCGTTGCGCCGAATCAGCTGTTTCTTCTCAGACAACACCACATCCACTTCTTCTTCCGTCAGCCGACCGGCAGTCACATAAGCCTTACGATAAACTTTCTCCGCCTCGTCCCAGGTGAGCCCCAGAGCCGCCTTCAATAACTTTTCTCTGGCGTCCGTGGTGATCCGGCGGGCCCGATTCTGCTCCAACTGATTGGTCAGAACGTTATTCAGTTCGGCCATGTCGGGCATGGGGAAATCCAGAACTGCCACCTCCTTTTCCAGCTCAATCGGAATTTGCTGGAAGGGAGACATTAGAATAATGGTTTTTTGGGTTCCCTTGAAGCTGGCGATCGCATCCCGCAACCAGCGAGTCACAGCCGGAGAATCGATAAACGGGTGCAAATCCTTGAAGACAAAGATTCCAGGTTCTCGCTGTCGGGTCACCCACTCAATGGCTGCTTCCGGTGAAACCGTATTGTGCTGAGTAATGCTGCGAGGCTGTCCGAACTCAATAATTCCGTGAGTTACAGTCCAGATGAACACGCGACGCTGGGGCTTATTTTGCGCGATCGCTGCAATCGTCTGTTCAGCCCGCTCTTCCTCCGAAGTAACCAGATAAATAAGCGGATACTGGGCTTGAATTAAAATACTAAGCTCTTCTTGCATAGGATCGCCCCACTAAAACACCGCGGACGAGAAATATCCCGTAAACCTGACCGAATGCGAACGCTATCAGCCGTGACCGACGAACCAAACCACCAAGATTCAGACCTTAGCAGGGAACCAACTCTCCCTCGCCTTGTGAGTTGGCGCTAGCAGCAATGCCAGCTTGCTTAACTGTCTCTACCGACAGGGTATCTTCGACTAAAACGCCCGACTTCTCCTGGAGGGAAGTCATTACTCCCTGACGTAGCACCACAGATGTTGAACATTCTGGACAGCTATAGACTCGATGGGTATGACCGTAAGACTCAACTTGTTCCACGACCTCAGGATGCTCGAGATAGAAGCCAATCGCCCTCTGGGCAATATCCGTCATTGTCTCGGCATCCACTGCTGCTCGAATCTTTAACTGGCGGTGCAGATCGGGTGGCAGATATAGGGTAACTTTTTGCTTCTCTTGCATAGAACTCTCAGTTTTCGTACCCGGGTATGCATGCCAGAATATCGACAGCTCAATCAACTGTCAAGCCATCAAGCCAGCTTGACGTCAATATTGTTACTTTTCTTAATATTGAGCCTATGGGTGCAGGGCTGCGTTGGTTGGCTGAACAGGTTGGCAATCCCCGCTTCTCATGGCGCCACAAGTCGCTGGCGGAAGAGCTGGGAGTAACCGAAAAGAGGGGTTGGAACGATGATGCAGGCACTAGCTCAACGCTGTTCGGCAAGGGAGCCAACAGGCCCAGGACGCAGTTGCAGACATCCTGTCTGGATGGTAGTCTGCCTCCTCGCTGGTGGGTTGCTCTGGGGATGCCAGCCTGCCGCTGAGGATGGGTCGAACTGGGCCGTTTACCGGAACAGTCGCTTCGGCTTTCAGTTCGCCTACCCGGCGGCTTGGGTTCCGGCCCCCCGGCCCAGCAATCGGGACGGTCAGGCATTTCACCCGCCGCAGAATCCAGACATTGAGTTGCGGGGCTGGGCCAGCAAGCAACTCACCAACGACGGCCAATTTTTTAGTCCGAATCCCGGTACAACCCCGCCTATCCCCAACTTTGAAACCAATCAGGGCCGGTTGGGGGAACTCACCGTTAACCTGGGGCCAGAAACCAGTAGCCTGATGCTAACCCTGGCCCAACAGGGGGTGGAGTATCACTTGCAGGGCCGATCGCCCAGTCGACAGTTTGCGACCTACTATCAGACGTTCTACACTGCTGCCCAGCGATATCAACTGCCTGAGGGTGACCAATTACCCCAGCCACACTGATCCGCTTGGTCACCCCCTTGACCGGATTGGACCATCTGACAGCCTACCCGGTTTACTTGGCATACAATTTGAATAGCACGGGTGAGTGAAAGCTCAGGTCATGCCAATCCCATCCTCCCAGCATCCCAGGCGAGCAGCCGGCCTAGAGCGGTTACAGGCTACCCCCGTCAAAAACCGTCCGGCTGTAGCCAAACATCCGCCAGGAAAACGACGCCAGGAATGGTCGCCGCTGATGGTTTCAGTTGGCTTTTGTGGTATTGCTCTACTCATTACAGTCATGGCTTTGTCTAGCTTGCTCAACCCGGAGTTGGCGGCACAGAAACCACGAACAGACACCACCGTTCATCCCCGTTCTAGGCCGACTGTTGCAGTCCAGGAACGACAAGGCATTCCCCTTTGGGTGTTTGGGGCGATCGCCCTGACCTGTGGCGTTGGCTCGTTGCTGGTTTCCCGCCCCTTCCTCCAGACCCAGTCTGGCCTGCGGCAAAAACAGTTCCGCCACCGCCGTCCCGCCAAGGCCCTGCCAGCCCCTACCGTCACCAGTAGGGCCACCCCACCTGCTCCTATCTCGAACTTTTACCATCCCAGCCTGCCAGCAACGCCATCGTCCAACGCTGCCGAGCCGTCGGTATCGCCTGTTCCCCCCCTTCTTCCCGGCCATCGACCAACCCATCAACCCCCAACCAGACGGCGATCTCAGCGCCCTGCAAGGCCACAGTTGGCCAAACCGGATGGAGTCCCGTCGGCATCCGTCACCATTGTGTCAGCCAATACCCGGCATCCCTTAGACGGCGGTATGGAACCGCTGGCCGAAGCCTTCGATCTGCGCAAACGGCGATCGTTGTCTTCCTGGATCAAACAGGACGATGGTCTACTGTAGGGCCAGGACAGCCTGCCAATCAGCGATCGCGGCCTCTGTCCAGAGCCAATTCTGGGCCAGAGAATTGGGCAAAAACTGCACTGGTTCTTCCGTCAATACCACCTGCCGCAGGCGAATCGCCTCAGAGAGTAACTCCGCTTTCCGAGTCGGTGGCTGATCCTCGGCCAACTTCATGGACATCATCGCTAACCCGGCATAGGCCGTCAGAACCGCGGGCGATCGTTTTGAGTGGTCCAGTCCGGCAACCGCATCCGGTGTTGTCTGAGGCTCCGTTTGCCGCAAGGTTGTCAGCCAGGACTGCTTCGCCCGCATGAGTCGGCCTTCTGCATAATAGGCAAACCCCAGCGCCGTGTTGTGTAAGGGGGTTGGCTGTTGCCGGACTGCCAGTTCCCAATAACGACGGGCATCATCCAGACTGTAGTTGCTGTTGCCGCTTTTGACAAACTGCCAGGCCAGCCGCCCCATCAGAAAGTTAATCGTAGGATCATTGGCCTGTTTGCTCAGCACCGAAGTCAGAATCGCCGCAGCTTGTTGCAAGGCGCCCCGATCCAAAAGTGTTTCAATCGGCACTTTGGCAGCCGCCACATCCCCCTGGTTCAACTGCTCAATGGCCAAGGCAGCCACCACCCCTGTACTGATATGTTGCAAGTCCGTCGACTGGGGAGCCGATCCAGACAGGGAAGTCGGGGGAATTCGCAGGGAAGCCCCGTTGAACTGCTGGAAAAGCGCCAACCCTCCCAGCAAGGCAGTCAGACCCAGCAGGCCTGCCCCACCCCACAACAACACTTTCTGAGCTGTTTTACTGGCCAACCAGTGCTGCTGGGTGGGAGCCGGAACCGTCGCTGGGGGCACTGTTGCTGGGGAACCAGTCAAGCTGCCGGTCGAACTGGCTGGCAAAGGAGGAGCCCCGTCGCTTGTCCCTGGATATGCCGTTGCTAACGAGTCCACTCCCACCAACGGTGCAACGAATCCGGAGACCCCCGTCTGACGATGCAGCGCCTGGGCTAAGTTCTGGTGGACTTCAGTCAGCCTGGGCGACAATTGCAATGCCTGGTGATAGGCCGCGATCGCTTCTGAAACATTGCCCTGGTGGTAATAAGCCAGACCCAAATGGTTATATACATGAGCCAACTGGGGATTGATTCGCAGGGCTTGCTGATAGGCCACAATGGCCTCGGCCAGATAGCCTTGCTGATACAAGGCCCAACCCAGGTTGTGATAGGCATCTGCGTTATAAGGATTCAGCTGAATGGCCTCATTCGAAGCGGCGATCGCATCCGTCAGTTTGCCCGTATCGGCCAGCAGACTTTCCAGCTCAGAATACATTTGCACCGCCTGATCCGTCCCCGGTGGCTGGACCACCGCCACCGACCCAGCAGGTTTGACAGCATTGGCAGGCTGCTCCAAACCAGCCAGGGCAGTTCCCGCCAAAGCCGCAGACGACAGCGCCGTCGCCGTTGCAGGTGGGTAGGACGATGGCCGCTGCACATCCACGGGGTCAGTCGGCCGTTTGAAGCCAGGCGACTGCTCCGGAGATAGGCCGTTTGTGGTCACCGCTGGCGACGGTTCCGCCGCTTTGTCAGAAGGCACAGTTCCCAGGGACAGTTGCTGCACCAGATGGGCCACCGCCGCCATATCATCTTCCAGCAGCGGATCTTCAAACTCCAGATCCTCTGGATCCACCCAAAATTCTTCCTCCAGTACTGGCGGTTGCTCTGCTACTGGCTCCGGTTCCGGGGTATAGGGTTCCAGAACCGTCTGCATCTCGCTGACATCCCAGTCCAGCGTACTGAATTCTGATTCCTGCGGCTTCAAACAACCGTCAAACTCCGGATTCAGATAAAGAATGGGCAGCGCCCAGTAAAACTGATGGGAGCCATAGGAGGACAGCAGCCCCTGGCGGGCCCGGTTCAGGCTCAAATCGATGGGATAGGCTTGCTTCAGGTTGCGGTAGAACAGGCGGCTGAGTGTCAGTGCCACATCATCCGGAATCCGTTCCGCCATCGCCAGAACGGCCGGAGTTCCCCGGCGGACCAGGGCTTCTGCCAAATTGCCATCATTGGCAGTGTCATCGCTGGGCACCGCTGCTGTATAGACCCCCCGACAGGAATTAAACACCGCCAGCCGAATGCCATTGTTCACCAACAATCCAGCCAGGTCATCACCACTGAGGGTTTCAGTCAGCCCAGTTTGATTGCTGACCAGAGACAGACTGCCACCGGCGGGACCCGGATTGCTATGTCCGGCATAGTGTAGGATATGATAGTGCTGATGTTCTAGCGCATGGGTCAACTGGGCTCGTCCCGGCTGTTCCAGGATAGTCAATTCAACATCTGGAAAGGGTTGACTTTGACTACCATTGCCCAAGCTGCGGTGCAGTTCTTCCTGAAGATGCAGTACTTCCTGCTTCAATGACAGCGCCGCCTGATCGGTAGGAGCCGCCAACACCATGAGAATTTTCAAGGGTTGGTCGGTTTCCAGCAGAGTAATCTGCTGGGGCGTAGCAGGAGAAATCAGGTTGGAAAGGCCCGAGTGATAGCGGGAAAAAACCACATCGGTGCCGGTTGTCAGCGGGCGATCGCCATTATGCAGGACTTCCCAAGGCAGACGGGGCAACCGCCGGTCCTTCAGGCCCAACCGCAAGCGCAGAACCTCATGTCGATGTTTGGCAATCCCCTGAGCCGTCATCCAACTGTCCCGGATGGTGCCCTGGAAAAGCGCGTTGTAGAGCTGCTGGCCCAGGGTCACCAGGCTGTCAGAGGGCAACCGATCTAATTTTGGCAGAGCCGTCTGGCCCAGGGCTCCAGCCAGAGTAGAAAGACTGTCTCCCCGCAGCAGTTCCTGCAAGGGGTCATTCATCAACCGACTGGCCTGGGCTAACCAGTCCGTCACAGACCAGGACACCTGCTCCTCTGCAAGAGGGACACCCGGTGCTACTCGTTCAGTCCGCACCAGATATTCATCCCCCCCAACTGGTGTTACGGAGATATGAAATTCCTGGGTCACAGCGATTCTCCAAGAAGACTACACCCTCTTCAGTCGCATCTAGCTGGGGCGATTGACCGTCCGGCTATGAACTGCCAAGACTGACAAGTTCCATGTTCAATCAGGTCACACTTGCGCGAATCTCGCCATTTTAACTATATGCAACACCTTGCCGGTCCAATCCGGCAAAAATGATCAGTCTGGTATGAACTAAACCAACCCTCTTCTTTCAGTGTGCCTTGTTCTCTCAGAAGCAGCACGACTGAATCGAGTTCCAATCTTTACAAAACCTTAATCACTTCCCGACGGGCTCTTTATAGATCGGATACCAGGAATCCCAGCCGGATTCCGCAAATTCAACAGGGAACGATCGCTAGAGTGGAACAGGTTGGTCTAATCATTACATGGAGCCTCTTTCAAGGCGTGGCAGGATTGGCCAAGTCATTGAAACTTCAAATAACGGACTGACGATTTACAGACTCTTTGATCAACCAGACCAGAACCATCCGGATCTGAAACCATCTCTTTGGTAACAGGGAATGGTAGATGCACCCTGATTTTTCCCTCGGCCCATTTTGGTGGGACGGGGGATTTTTTTATACCCACTGCCCTGGTGAGATTTCCCAACAGACCAGCCAGATCAATCACCCAGGGTTCCACCCTAGAATACTAGGAGTAGACCGAATATACCTGCAGGGTGGAACCATGCAGGACACGGATGCAATGCCTGAACTAAAAGCAGAGAATTCGTTGGAAAAAGGGGACCCTATGGATCGAGCGGTGATTAAATTCTCTTCAGAGGATTGTGGAATCTGCCATAAGATGTCGTTTTACGACCAGAAGGTTGCGGAAGAACTGGGTCTATCGTTTGTTGATGTCAAAATGCAAGACACAGCAACCTATCGCAAATATCGCAAGATTCTGCTGGCCCAATATCCCGACAAAGAAGGCATGGGATGGCCGACCTACCTGGTTTGCGACCAGCCCGAAGGGGACTTCAAGATTCTGGGAGAGGTGAAGGGGGGATATCCTAAAGGGGAATTTCGCAGCCGCTTGCAGGCAGTTTTAGCAGCCGCTGGCAGTTAAGAGACGCCACCCATTCAGTGTCGTTATTCAGCACCACCACCCAACGTTGCGCCGGTTAAAGATGTTCAAACTGCTGGATCTGCAGAACTGGGCCAATCATGGCAAAGCTCATGACGTCTTCCCGGATCTGCCCCTGAACTTTGACCCGCAGCCCTGCCCGCTGCAATTCTAGCGGTGGCTGGTGCAGTTCATAGGTTTCACCCGTTGGACTGACCAGGGCCCAGGTGCCGGAACCAAAGCCCTTGCGTTCAATCACTCCCTCCAGTGTCAGACTCATACAGTCCTCACCTCCGAACGAACCACAAACCGAGCCAGCACCAAGCAGAGCAAGGCATTGAGGCCCAAAAATCCACGGGCGATCGCCCCCTGACCTAACCACAGCATCTGGGGCATCCAAATCGCACTAATCGCCAGACAAACGGCCATGCCAATGCTGGTGCCAATGGCAAACCATTTCCAGTGGCGGTGTCCCAGCAACAACAGCAATAGAAACAGGGGAATGGCAACACTGGCGGTTACTGGATGCAGCCCTCCCCCCTGGATGGCGCTACCCATTTCAGGAATCGAACTACCCAGCAGTCGGAAAGGCCATTGGGGTGCATCGAATAAATACATTGGCTTCAGGAAGAATAGGCCTGAGCTGCCAGCGACCAGGCCGATGGAAAGGGGCCAGCTCCAAGTGAAGGGAAAGAAGTTCCGCAGGAACCAGGCCAGGAGATAGGATCCCAGCACCATCGCCAGCTTGGGCCAGAGGGCCACCAGCCCGCCATCAACCCAGAAGCGAGGATTGAGATAGCCATTGTCCCGGAGCCAACGGAAGAAGTCATTAAACGTGATCTTGCCGCGCAATGCCAGCTTGACAGCCCCATCAGCATTGAGTTTGCCAGCTCCATAATGATTAAGGGGGTCATCCGGCACGGGAATGACAGACTGTTTGAGAACAGCCGCCACTTCGTCCGGGTTCTGGATGCCCGTTGCTTTAACCAGGGCGGCCACACCCGCCACATGGGGAGCAGCCATGCTGGTGCCCTGGTAGTACTCAAAAATGGACTCGCCGGTGTCTGGATTCAGGGTGTTCTGCAGAATTCCACCTGTCTTATTGCTATCCGTTGAGCCACCAGGCGCAGCAATATCCACTCCGGCCCCAAAGTTGGAGTAGGGAGCTTTGGAGCCACTGGCATCCAGGGCGGCAACCCCCAATACATGGGGATAACGGGCTGGATAGGCAGCCGAGTTCTGATTGGCATTACCGGCTGCTGCGACGATCAACACTCCCTTGCTATGAGCATAGTCGATCGCCTCCCGCAGCACCTGACTTTCACCGCCGCCGCCCAGACTCAGGTTAATCACCGCGGCCTCATGATCGGCGGCAAAGCGAATCGCCTCGGCAATGTCGGCAACGGTACCGCCACCGGAGGAAGAGAGAACCTTCAGAGGCATGAGGGAAGCTTCGTAGGCAATCCCCGCTACCCCAAAGCCATTATTGGTGGACTGGGCAATGGTGCCTGCAACATGGGTGCCGTGGCCGTTATCGTCCTTCGCATCTTCGCGATCGTTGACAAAATCGTAGCCAGGAACCAGTTTGGTGTCCTTGAGATCCGGAACGACCGTGATGCCGGTATCAATCACTGCCACTGTGACGCCACTGCCGCGCGTTTCATCCCAGGCTGATTCAACATTGATACTGCGCAGGTTCCACTGTTTGTCATAGTCCGGATCATTGGGAGTCTTAAAGGCCGTATAGACGTAGTTCGGCTCAATAGACTCGGTATACTTCCGCAGATCAGACTGCCGCAATCTCTTTAAGACCGCTTGATTGCCTTTGACCACGAACAGGTGATCATCCAGGGAATAAATACTGTTTAACCGGGGGGCCAGCTTAAACTGCTGGACCAGTTTCTCCACCTGATTCTGGATCTGGGTGGCTCCCATATCTTCTCGAAAGTCCAGCAGGATGGAATCGTAGGTTCCCTGCGTGGCCAGACCGCTGTAGTTTGACAATGCCCAAAATAAGCCAACAAAGAAAAGGAGGCCCAGCAGCAGTTTTTTCATAGCTAGTTCCAGGGTCAAAGCTGCTTACCACCATAGCTTAGCCTTCCGACAACTGTGCATGGTAATTGCCAGAGAGATGGTAAAGAATGATGAGGAGAGGTCAAGCGGATGGATCGAATCCAACCATCGGCTTTTCTGAAGCCTCTTAATTGAGTGTTACTGGGTCAGTTTTATGGAACGGGGTTTGCTCTGGCTGCCACTGCTGGGTTTGTTTAGCTGGTTAGCCTGGTCAGGTTGGCAGGAATATCAGAAGGTCGAGTCCTACCAACTGTGGGCCAGGCAGTTTGAACGGGCCAAATACGATATTTTTGCGGTGCTGGGCCAACAGGCGGACCAACTGACCTGGGGCAAGCCAACCCCCAAGGGGCCGGTCAACCTGGAAACGTTTTCGCTGAAACAGGTGCGGTCGATTCAGCTACGGGTCAATGGACAACTGGCCGATCTGACAGCGCCTCCAGCCAAAGGTCGGGCAGAACTGGAATTCGTCTGTGGCGATCGCCCCTCTGTCATCGCCATTCCGTTTACCGAGCCAGCCTTAGCCGCCCAGTGGGGTCTGTTTTTACAGCAGCACCAGCAATCTTCTGTTACGGGCGACTCCAGCGGTTGAGATTGGGTTTAAAGTAGGGCATCCACCGC
This sequence comes from uncultured bacterium, assembly GCA_964494755.1. GTDB lineage: Bacteria > Cyanobacteriota > Cyanobacteriia > Leptolyngbyales > Leptolyngbyaceae > CAZBTL01. The sequence goes on from CAZBTL010000009.1 coordinate 15,142, forward strand.
AACCATTGGCAGGAAGGTAGCCCGGTATGACCCACCGCTACAGCCGTTCCGGCGCTAACCGGACAGCCACCCCGGTTCCCCAGTCCGGCCAATTGCCCGTGGCTAACCGTTCCAACCGGCAGCAAACGGAACCTGCGCCAGATCGAATCCGTCTCGGTCAGGTCCTGGGGGCGGCCCTGGCGATCGCGATCGCGGCAGGCGGACTGGTCGGCAGTAGTTGGCTCGCCTTCAGACTGATCGTCAATCCCCAAGCGCTGATCTGGGTCAACCGATTTTTGCCGGGCTGGATCCCATTACCGGTGTCCGGGCTGGAACCGCCCCAAACCCTAGCAGCGATCCAGCAGGCCATCACCCAAAGTGGCCAAATTCCAGCCGAACCCTTGTCCCTCGGGCGAAATGTCAGCATTGCCGATCGCCAAATCTCCGTCAGCGATATTCTCTTGCCGGTCCTGGCCCGCAGCCCCAACTGCCAGACCAACTGCGATCGCATCGTCGAGTTACGAGTGTATCAGACTGCCCCCCATGCCCAACCGGCAAACCGTCAGGAGTTTTATCAACTGGTCACCCGACTCACCGTCAAGGGACCGGACGAATCGTTTGTCGTAGCGCCTATCGTCGATGCCAGCACGGCCAACCAGGGATCGGCTCGCCGCCAACCCCTGACCAGCCTGAAACTCCTGGAGAATAGCCCCCAGGGCGGGGTCTGGTTGAACCTGACCGGACATTGGGTGCGGGGAGAAGGAGCCATCACCTATGGTCAAATCCTGCACTACAATCCTGCCCAGTTCTACCTGGGGGTGATGGTAAACTGGACCAGTCCGGCCGGTGAAGAACCCATTTGGAAAGAAGTTACTGGCGGCAGTCCGCCGGAACTGCTGGTGAACCAGAGCCAGGGCATGGAACCGCAGTATCAGATCTATCAGCTCCTGCCCATAGCCTTTCGGCTCGACCCGCTTGAGTTACAGCCCATTTCCCTGATGGAACCCGCCATCCACACCCCGGCCTACCGGCAGGCGTTGCTGTTGGCCCGTAATGGTCTGTGGTCTACGGCGGAGCAATGGTTGCAGTCTCTCAAGCGACGCACGCGCCAGTGGCCGGCCCAGGCCCAAGCCCAACTGGATCTGGTGCGCTGGCATGCTCAGTTGACCCACAACCAGGCCAAACAGTCCTGGGCCAGTCCCAGTCAGGCAGTTCTGGCCAACCTGATTGATGGCCGGTGGCAGAAAGCTCTGCAGGTGTTTGCGGTCAAACCGGAAAACAGCCTGGAAAGTATTTCGCTCCTGAGAGCGGATACGGGCCGACTGCAAAACCGGCTGGAGACCGTTCTGCGCCTGAATCCAGCCGATCAGGCGGCTAAAACCTGGCAGGCTTTGCTGCTGGCCGCCCAACGAGATCGCCCCACCGCCCTGGCCTGGCTCAAAAAACAACCCAAAACCAGTGCGGCCGACATTAACCAGATTGATGGCTGGTTGCAACGGTTGCAGCCTCCAGCCAATGAATCGGATCCATCTGTAGAGGTTGCCGCTGGCCAGATCATGGGTGTGGCCCAGGTTCTGCCCCAAATCCAAGCAGCAGATTGGCTCCAACCGGCATCGGGGACGGCGTTAAAACTGGCGCCAGGACAAAGCTGGTATCGCATTCAGGTGGCCGGATGGCAGAACGGCAAACGGTGGCGGCTAGCCAGTACTGGCCTGGGGTTGCCCGCCAACCTGTCTGGAGCGCAACTGTGGCAGCAATTAGGTCTGGATCAGGATACATCGATTCAAATTACCTACTGGTTGGCCGATGGGGAACAGTTTTCCCTGTCCGCGACCCCCCAAGCTGTGCGGTGGCGGGGCGGCCAGTTGGAGCTACTGGTCATGGGCGATCGCTTGCCTGCTAACCTGAGACTCGTCAATCGTCCCCGTCCCCTGGCCCTGACTGAATCAGCCTGGCAATGGGTTAGCTCAGACACCCAACCCCTGAGTCAGGCGTTGCAGCAACAACCAGAGACCGCCGATCGGGCGATCGCCGCGCTGGGGCAAACTCTGCAGCAAGCTGGCCTGGTGCCCAACCGTCAGGCTGTCAGCCTAGAAACCCTGGAGTCGCTGGGAATCGATCACTGGCCAGTACAGACGGTGTCTCTCAGGTCTGCTCAGTCCGCCGATATTGTCCTGACACTGACACCGGCAATGATGAAGGATTTGGCCAAGGTCAGTCATTCTGCCACTGGGCGATCGCCCCAGTCCCAATCTCGCACCCTGATTCTTTCTCCAGCCGGAGAGATCCTCTACAACGAGTTCGGGGCAAATATGGCCAATCTCTTTCTGGCGATCGCCGACCTGGGCGAAGCAGCACCCGTCCTAGTTGTCAACACCCCCACCACTTACACCTTCCTGCGCTGGTCTGCTAAACACCACCAGTTTCGGTAAGCCGCCGTTCCCAACCCAACGGCCAGTTCGGTCTTGCCGTCAGTTTCTGCCGGATCCAAACTGCACCAACCTATGCCCGGTTGAACCAGTCCTGAAAGCGAATCTTGCAGGAGACATACAGCGGTAATTGATAATGTTCCAGCAACACCCAGGCCACCATCAGCAAGTGACAACCCAGGGTGAGACCGATCCAGACCGGCGGAAACCAGAGCCAACTGCTATCAGGCAGGGGTGGAAAGAGGTAGGACGAGATACCAATTAAGGAAGCAGGAAGCACAACCAGAACGACGCCAACGAACCAGATCAACAAACTAACATCCAGATCGATTAGGGTAGCGGGCTGCCAGTTGCGGCCATTCCATCGCCAGAGCATGGGCTGGGTGCTGTCTTCCACCCGAATTGTCTGTTCCGCCAAATTGGCCGAAAAGATATGGCGACAAAAATTGCAGGCAAAGGCATCCATCAACGTCAAGGCCGACAGTTGACCATGGCGACAAACCGGACAGACATAGGTGTCGTCATAGCCCAGCGCACGTCTGTGGGCGGAAGGAGAGGATAGTTTGGCGGAATTCAATTCCTTATTTGGATCCATGACCTAGCTAATTGCGGCAGAATCATCCGAGGCGATCCGTTACCGACGGGCGCTCTGAGACTTTCGAACCACCCACCGGTTTCATCACCTCTCTACCATTCTGCTGCAAAACCACAACTGGATGACTGCCGGACCCTGCAATTACCCGCTTAATCTGCACCTGACCATTGACCAGATAGTCTCCCACAGCGGCATAGCGGCTGCTAGTGGCATCCGGCTCCTTGACAATTACATTCCATTTGTTGCCCACCTGAATTGCGCCGGTAATCTCAATCGCATCGGCCAAGGCAGTGGGAGAAAACGGCTTCATCGGCGGAGGGGCTGCCCGGTCGGCTGGAAATTGGGGCAAGGCCGCCGAGGATTGAACTGGGATTGTCGGCAATGGACGTAGCGATATAGGCGGCAGGTTGGCCGGCAACACTGAAATTGGCCGAGTTGCCGGTTCAACTGAAGTGCTGGTACTGGCCTTGGTAAGTTTGAGAGGAGGGGTTTCCAGCAAGGCAAAGGGGTCAGGGCGACCGGCTGGAATGGTTGGAACTCGGACTTGGGTATTGGTCGGTTGAATCAATCCCGGCAAGGCAGAAACCTGAACCGTTGTAGCCGGACTCACCACTGGATTGGGAAACGTCTGCGGAGTACCAGCATTCACCCCTGCAGCGGGTGCAGGCGAAGTCTGATTCGTAGGAGCTTGTGTTTGCTGATTGGTGGGGCTATTCGAACAACTGACCAGGAACATTGTCACCCCAGTTCCGGCTAACCATACTCGCCGTTTCATGACCGACTACTCCTCAGCGTTGTTTAACCTCTGCCCCAGGATAGCTCCTCTTTCAGGAAGTGAAGCACTTTTATTGTTAGCGCCAGACCAGCGGATGATTTCCTAACCAGTCGCACATTTGTCTAAAAAAGCAACATTAATCCCAACCCATCATCTATCAGGAGAATCACATCAGATAGCTCCCAGAGGCGATCGCGGATCTGGCTGGCCGAAAAAGCGCAACAGCACAGAAGAACCTCTTCCATGCTGTTGCGGTCGATTTATGTCAGATCGTTAGCGACAGTAGACGGCGTTATTGTTTGGTGGTCGCTGCGAACTCTCGGAAGCTCTGATAGCCCTTTTCAGGATGATACAGATGGCACTGCTGTAGAATGGGCCGCATCATCGCCCAGGAAAAACGACATTCGTAGAGATAGTCTCCCCAGTTTTGCCGCAGGCTGTCGTGGGCCATCCGCAGGTTGTAAGAGGGAATGGCGGTTGACAGGTGATGGGGCACATGGACATTGATGTGGTGGCAGAGAAACTCAACGCCCAAGGGATAGTCACAGTGGACAGTGCCAGACAACTGAGCCATTGCTTCATTCCAGTTCTCCGGCTCCTGAAAGACAATGTCAGGGGCGGTATGGTGCACCAGGGTAAAGGTGCTCATCCAGAAATGGAAGACCAACCAGGGCAGCAGCCAGAATTTGGCAAATCCCCATAGGCCGATCGTGGCAATCAAGACCGGAAAGCAGATCGCAGCAAATCCCAGAACTAGCAAAGCGGAAAACCGAACCTGTTGCCGTTGCCTCCCTTGAAACTGGGTCCAATCGAAGTGCAAGGTGGCCCAATGGGCTACGGAACCCAGCCACCACAGTCCACCCCGAATTGCCTGATAGCCCAATTGCAGTGGTTTAGGCAGGTTGGCGTAAAATTCCGGGCGGAACGGCTGCCAGGCGTTATCGACATCCATCTTGTTAGTGTAAGCGTGATGCAGATTGTGCTGGATCCGCCAACTGTGGAAAGGATAGATCAACGGCAACATGATCAGATGCCCAACCCAATCGTTGACCCAACGACGATTAGCAAAGGAGCGATGACCGCAGTCATGGCCAATCACAAAAAAGCCAGTCAGGGCCGTGCCAGTGAAGAACCAGGCAAACGGCAACAAAAACCAGGGCGCAGTCGCGATCGCCCCATAGCCCAGCCCTACCATCACAATGTTTACCACCACAGCCGTCCAGGCTTTCCTGGCATTTTTTTGAAAGCAGGTTTTAGGGAGAGTTTTGATAATATCCTTGAGCCGCAGGGTTGGGGTAGATTGAGCAGCAGTCAATGGATCAGAAGGGAAGGTCGATACGGTCATGTATGAGTGTCCTGTTTCGGGAAGCAACAAAAACAGCGCAAAAAAGCCTGCACCCATCAGATGTGAGCAGGCAATTCAGAAAACGGCTCTAACGCAAAAATCGATCAAGCAATACGTCAGTCGCGCGAAAGAGCGCTCTTTATTGTTAAGAAAACTTTAGAAATTCTATCACATGTTACTTTTGATTGATGAATTCCCTTGTGGCTGTCAATTCCATACAGACAAGTGATCCCCAGCCATATTGCATCCTTGCCCCCTCTACCGATCTCTATTGGCCAGCAAGCCTCAAAGCCCTGTCAAGCCAGGTACTCCTGCCTCCCACAGCTCTTGTGCAGGGCAAAAAACAAGCCGGAATCGGAACACAGACGGAAGAAACCCGGTTGTCATGAACCAGTTGCGGTACCATCAAACCATGTGTAAAGTACATCACAAACGGTCATGGAGACACACCATCTGCCCACGGAGGTGATTTTGACACACCCCCGCCAGGTATTGGGCAATATCCAGCTAGATTGGACGCCCCAACCAGGCTCCTATCTGGATCTGGAAGGGCAGACCTACGCAGTTCTTGAACGTCACCACCGTTATCAACTGAAAGCTGGCCGTTACCGGCTCCATAAAGTTTGTCTCTATGTGCAGACTGCGCCACGCCCTTCAGAGCGTAGTTTGATCAATGGTCACTGGGTTCTGGGGGATGCCAGTTGTCGCTTCAATGGCCGCTCAGAACTGATCCGCTGTGCTGTCAACCCATCTGGCCCTTGTGGTAGTTGTCGCCATTACGAACCTGCACCGGACATTGGCGAAACAACCGGTTTCTGTGAGGATGAGACGGTCGGGCGCTGAGGTCTGTACCCACTGGACGGCTGGAATCCGGGTTTTGTCAGGCGCGACAGCCAGTTGTTCAGTAATTCCTGCCTGCCGCCCGATCGCGATCGCCCTTAGGGGCTGCTATTCTCACCCACCAAACCACCACTCCCCAGCATTTCCCCCACCGCCAGGCGAGTGCCATTACTGAAGTCACTACCAGTTTGGGGGCGTTTGCCTGGAAGTTGCACTTGCCGCAACAGGAGCATGCCCTCGCCGGTCTGAATTACGGGTCCCAGCCCTTTTGCCACCTGAACCACTGTTCCTGGCGGGGCCGCTGGTTGGGCCGCCCATAGATCCCAGTCCTTTGCCAAACCCTGAAGTTCAACTGGCAGTTGGGACCAATAGTCGGGGCCTAAGGGAGCCGTTGCCAAAACCTTTAGAGATTGCCCCCGAAAACCCGCACTACAGGTGGGATAAAATCCCCGAATCTGGTTATGGAGCGCGATCGCCGGCCGGGACCAGTCCAACCAGTAGTCTTCTTTCTTCAAAAGAGGAGCATAGGTGGCCTGCTGATCATCCTGGGGAATCGGCTGGATCGCCCCCTGTTCCAGTTGCAGCAGGGTTTCCACCAGCAAGTCAGCCCCCAGAGTGGCCAGACGAGCCGCTAACTGATCAAAGTTATCCAGCAATCCAATCGTTGTGCGTCGTTTCAGCAACATGGGGCCGGTGTCCATGCCCGCATCCATCAACATGGTAGTGATCCCCGTTTCCGCTTCACCCTGATACAAACTCCACTGAATGGGAGCCGCCCCCCGATATTTGGGCAGTAAGGATCCATGTACATTGACGCAACCCAAACGGGGCATATCCAGGATTTCCTGCGACAGGATCTGGCCATAGGCCACCACGACAAACACATCGGCCTGGAGCGATCGCAATTGTTCCAGCGTCTCCGCATCCTTTTTGACCCGTTTGGGCTGCCAGACTGGCAACTGGTGTGCTTGCGCCACCGCCTTGACCGGAGCGGGGATCAATTGAGCCCCTCGACCTCGCCGTTTGTCCGGTTGACTGACCACCGCCTGGACCTGGAAGGCGGGCTGCTCCAGCAAACGGTTCAGGCTGGGAACCGCAAATTCAGGGGTACCAAAGAAAACAACTTTCATCATATATAGCAATCCTATTTGATTTGTGAATGCCCGGATGGTGAAAGGGCTTTGTGAGAAGGATTTCCTGCGGAAACCTTTCACAATCCTGATCGGATCGCTATATGTTTGATGCTACAGGCTCTGGTGGCTCTAGCGTGAGTCGCACCCCAGGGTTTTCAGCATCGATCCTGCTAGAAATCTTAAATCTCTTGGAAGCTTTGCAGAGACGGGGTTCTTCCGTAACTTTGCCTGCTATACCTATAGGTAAGGCAATTCGCGTTTCCCTGTGCCTGGCTAAAGCAGTCGTGTTCTTGGCGAATTCTCCTACTTCCTGGATCAACAGCTCTGCTTGATCCTATGTCCAGCTAACTGGCAAATCTTCTGGTCAATGCTTGACTGCATTGGTTGTTGAAGGGTTAGCTGACCATTATCAAGTGATTTCCCCTGAAGGATGGCTGTCCTGACGGCTTAAATTGGATGTTTGGGTTGCCAGACAGCAGGGGGGAGTTATTTGTATTGATTTTCCGGTCCTGGACCTCATCCTAACCAGGCCGCTTTTCAGCATTCCTAATTCTGAGGTCATTTGCCCCTATGTCTCAGCCCCCCATGCAGGTCGATCCCCTGAATAGCCCCCATCCTGTTCCCTGGAATTGGGTTCAGGCCACCCTTAACGCTACAGATACCAACCTGCAATCGCTTCATTTTTATCGGAGTCCGGCGTTGTTGTCTCCCAATGGTCAATATTCAGCCTACAGCCGGATTCAGATCCGACGGCACCCAGATTTTTTCCGCAGCCAGGTCAGCAGCGTCCTGTTCCTGGAAAATTTAACCGGTGGGGACCTGCAGGTGATTATGCCCTCCTCTCCGCTGGCTGAAAATCCCTTTTTCAACTGGGATACCGAACAGGAAGGGCGAATTTCGATGATTATCCCGATTTCCTGGTCCGAAACCGGCGATCGCTTATTGGCAAGGGAATTTGAGTCTCTGTTCGCTTCGGATATCGCATCGGACTACGCTGTTGTGGTGAATAGCCAAACCCGTGAGGTGCGGACGATTTCTCCCAATCAGATTACTTACACCAACGCCGTATTGCTGGGCTGGAGTCAGACCTATCCCGATCGCGTTCTCTTTTTAGCTGGTGAGCTAGGCGACAGCAACTGGCAACACTGGACGGTCAGCCTGGATGGTCGGACGGAGGTATGCACTGGCGATCAGCCTCAGGTCTGGGGCCAGACCATCAGCCATGTCTGGATGGGGCCCCAGAGTCAGAGTTAAAGGCCGTGCCAAGCAAGCAAGCTCTACGGTCATTGCTGTACAGGCAGGAATCCGCCGCTGACAGGTTACGTCGCTCGGCGCCTGATGGCAACCCGAATCCCTCAGACTCTATTCAGAGGGACGCCCCCGCCAGGGACTCACCTCCAACTTGCCATCAGGTTTGAACACCACCTTAAACCAGGCCAGCCGTTCCTGTGAGGGTGCACTTCCATCCACTGCCAGCTTACCCAGAGAAGGTAGGGGAATTTCCTGGGCATAGTCGATCGCAGCCTGATTGTCTGGCAGGTAATCGGCAATCTGGCCATCTTGCCGCACTCTTACCCGAAACACCAGATCCTCTTTAAAGGGTGGATTCGTCTTCCAATTTTGGTCAATCTGGTCATATAGTTTGGGCTGTAACTGCTTCAACTCTTCAACATCGGTGATTTCGTCCGCAGTTCCACCCGCTGGGGTCGCCATGGCCTCAGTCCAGGGGGCCACATCCAGAACGCCGCTAGGGGTAAAGACAACCTTAAACTGGGCGATCGGGTCTGACTCCGGACGGCTTCCGGCCGCTGGCAGATACAATAAATCCAGTAGCGGCGTCCGTTTAGCATTTTCTAGGGCAGCTGGGTTGACCGGCTTGTAACCCACGATCGCCCCATCTTTGCCCACCCCTACCCGATAGACCAGATCCTGGGTCAGCCCCTGCCGATCTTTCCATGCCTGATTCACCTGGTCATAGAGTTTTTGCTTCAGGGCAGCCAACTCTGCTGGGTCTGTGATTTCCGGCGCCGTCGTCAACACGGACTCCAGTCGGGCCAAATCCGGACTGGCAGGGGATGCAGTTGGGCTGGCTGTGGCCGTAGGCTTGGGTGAGCTGCCAGCGGTGGTTGGCGGCGCCGTCGGAGTGGGACTGCTGCTGGTCGTGGTCGAGCCCGAGCGAAGCGTCAAATCAGCCGGTTGATTCACCTTGGGCACCGGCACGAAGAACAGGGTGAGGCCAGCCAGCGCTAACCCAGCAACCCCTAGCGATGCTGGCAGAGCTTGTTTGGCAACCGATTCACTACTACCCCTTACATACCGTTTGGCCAGTGGCTTCAGGGTATCAAAGGGCTTCAGAGTCAGTTCCGGCAACGTCTGGCTATCGGCCAGAAACTGGTCTACGGCTTCCACCAGATCAAAGAGTTCCACCGTGGACAGATCCAGAGATTGGGGCGTCGGTTGGCTAACTAGGGACTGGCCGGTCGCCCCATCCGGATACTGCACACTCAGCCGGTGATGGGAGGCATCTAACCGTTGCAGCCGCACCAGGGGATGGGACTGCCCCGAACTGCCTTCGGACCGGTGAATACCACTCAAAATTTCCTGGACATATTGGCTGACCGCCACCACCAAAGATTCAAAAAACTCCCTTCCCCCCGACAGCGGTTGATCCTGACTGGCCAGATGACACTCGGCACTGATCAGGGTGGACATGCGAGGACGGGCCTCAGTCGAGGTCAGAATCGTCGGGTCACCCAGCCCCTGCAACACCAAGGTACAGTTGGGTAGGCTGTACTGACGCTGAATGGTCATGCCACTTCTCCATCAAATAAACTGACCCAAAACCGCTGCATCCCATAGGTGCCGGTACAAAACAGCAATTGAGCCAACAGATCGAGCGCCAGCGCGTTCAGCTTTTCATCGGAATTGTAAATGGCAACGGCGGCCCGACGGGAATTCATGCGCGATCGAAAATGGGCCCGAAACCGCTCCAAATATTCATTTAACCGAAAGTGATGTTCTGGTGAGAGTTGACGCTCACTCAGTTGCTGCTGGGCCAACAGCAGTTGACGGATTAGCACGGTCAGGCGGCGAGCCAGATAGGCGGCAATCACCACCAGGGCTTTGGCTTCTGGAATGGTGAGGGGCCGACGCTGACTGAACCGGCGCAGGGGATTGGTGCTCCGCAGCCGCCACAGGGTAACGCGGTTTTTAATTACACTTTGCAGCTCTAATTCCTTGGCCATGCTTAGAATTGCTTCTGATCCAGTCAGGTCAAGCGCTTCGATCGCCAGTAGGATCAGGTCAATGTGTTGGCGCGTCCGCCGAGGGCAGGCATCTTCTGGGAGGGGAGGGTCCGGCAAACTGTCCAAAATTAAAGGGGTTGTCGGAATAGGAGGACTATTTAGCTGCATGACACTCACGGCGGCGGTCTCTGCCAAATGGCTAATGGAAATGAAACGACGAAGTCAGGTTGACACCAGGGAACACCCCCTGGCGATCGCACCATGGCGATCATACACACGATTCCAACAATTCAAACCGTGCAGTCTTCTAGTCTACGATGTCTCACCTGTTGATTACAGCACGATACGGCACCCACTCATAACATCACGACACAGATTCTAAGATGTTCCTATCCAGCAACCATTAACAACCTTGCCCACAATTCGGGGATAGAAATGGGAGAATGGATGCAACATAGGGTAAATAACCCTGATGTTGGTTTATGGAGCCTAGTTGGGGAACAGACAGAATGGTGTTGAAGCGGATTGCAGCGATGCTGCTGGTCATCTTGAGTTTGAGTTTACAGGGCTGCGTATCCGCTGTCGGCGGTGTTAGTGGCGTCAAGAGTTATGTCGATAGCATCGACGGCTATCAATTTCTTTATCCCAATGGCTGGTTGCAAGTGCGAGTTGACAATGGCCCGGATGTGGTCTTCCACGATTTGATTGAGCAAACAGAAAATGTCAGTGTGGTGATCAGCCCGGTGTCCGGTCAAAAGAGTCTGACCGATCTGGGCAGTCCCAGTGAGGTCGGCTATCAGTTGGGCAAGAAGGCGATCGCTCCCCCTGGCTCTGGCCGCCAAGCCGACTTAATCAGCGCCGAAGCTCGGGAACTGGGCGACAAGGTCTACTATTTACTGGAATATGCGGTCAAGATTGGCGACCAAGTGCGCCATAATTTGGCCAGCGCAGTCATCAGCCGGGGCAAGCTGTACACCTTCAATGCCTCCACCCCGGAGAGTCGCTGGAGCAAAACTGAGACACTCTTAAAACAGGTTGTCAATTCGTTCTCAGTGTATTGACGGCGATGGCAGCCCTGCAACTGGTGTTGGCGTCGGCATCCCCAGCCCGACGGCGGTTATTGAACAGTATTGGAATTGAACCGATCGTTCGTCCCAGCGACGTGGATGAAGCCCAAATTCAACTCACCGACCCATCGGCACTGGTCCAGGAACTGGCCCGCCTGAAAGCAGAAGCAGTGGCGGATCTGATGGCCCAACGTCATCCCCAGGAACCCATGCTGGTCCTGGGATGTGACTCCGTCCTGTCCATCCATGGCGAAATTCATGGCAAACCGGCAAGTCCAGCCGCCGCCATTGCCCGCTGGCAGCAAATGCGGGGGCAGGTGGGGCAACTCTATACCGGCCACGCCCTGCTGGAATTGTCCCCAGCGGCCGATCCAGCCGCCAGCCGCCGCCAGTTAGTTCGGTGTCAGGTGACGACGGTCTTTTTCGCCCCGGTCAGCGATCGCCAAATTGCCGCCTACGTGGCCACAGGAGAACCACTTAACTGTGCCGGTTGTTTTGCGCTGGAAGGCAAAGGCGGGTTATTTGTCGAAAAATTAGAAGGCTGTCATAGTAATGTGATTGGGCTTAGCCTGCCCCTGTTGCGCCAGATGGTGACAGACCTGGGGTACGATGTGACCGACTTTTGGGCAGCCGAACCGTCCAATGGTTAACCCGTCCCGTCACAGCCATAGCCCAGTTCACCTCTCCTGCCCCCCTTGAATGAGGGTGTGCCGTCATGTCTACGGAAATCGTCGAAATCCTGTCCGCTGAAGAAGTTCGTCGTACAGTAACCCGACTGGCCTCCCAGGTCATTGAGCGATCGGGAGACCTGTCCAAACTAGTCTTGCTGGGAATTTACACTCGGGGTGTCAACCTGGCTAACATGCTGGCCCGTCAAATTGAGGTTCTGGAACAGGTGCAGGTTCCGGTTGGGGCGATCGATATCACCTTTTATCGGGACGATCTGGACACCATTGGCATCCGCACCCCCGCCCGCACCGATATCCCGTTTGACCTGTCTGGCAAAACCGTTGTGCTGGTGGATGATGTCATTTATAAAGGGCGGACGATCCGAGCCGCCCTGAACGCAGTCAATGATTACGGCCGTCCAGAGGTGATTCGATTACTGGTGCTGGTGGACCGGGGTCACCGGGCACTGCCGATTCACCCGGATTTTGTCGGCAAGTTACTGCCGACGGCAACCGAGGAACGGGTTAAAGTCTACCTGCACGACATCGATGGTCGGGATGGCGTGGAATTACAACGGGATTAAAGCCGACAGCCGTCCATCAGGGGTGGCAGCCAGTTTCTGCAGTGCCGTTAACTGCAATGGCAGCGATCGCCAACTCCATTCATCCCCTGGTTTCGGTTTCCGGGTAGGCAATTTGTTACAGTGTCAGATGGACCTGGACAACAGCAGCCAGCAGGAACCCAGCCATCTCATCCCTATGGAAACTCAAAATCGCAAAGCGGATCACCTGCGCATCTGTTTGGACGAGGATGTCCAATGCCGCCAGATCACCAATGGTCTGGAGCGCTATCGCTTTACCCATGCCTGTCTGCCGGAACTGGACCTGAGTAACATCGATATCACTACGTCCTTTCTGGGCAAATCGTTGGCAGCCCCGTTGCTGATCTCCTCTATGACCGGCGGTACCGAACAGGCCCGTTTGATTAATTTGCGGCTGGCCGCAGTGGCCCAGGAATATGGTCTGGCCATGGGGGTTGGCTCTCAGCGGGTGGCGGTGGAACAGCCAGAGGTGGCCCCCACCTTTGCCGTCCGCTCGGTGGCCCCGGACATCCTCCTGTTTGCCAATCTGGGAGCCATACAACTGAATTATCGCTATGGCCTGGACGAGTGTCGCAAGGTCGTCGATCTGCTAGCCGCTGATGCCCTGATTCTGCACCTGAATCCGCTGCAGGAGGCAGTTCAGACCGAAGGCGATACCAACTTTCGAGGGTTGCTCGATCGCATCGCCCGCCTGTGCGATCAATTGCCCGTCCCTGTTATCGCCAAGGAAGTGGGCAATGGCATTTCCGCCGTCATGGCCGAAAAGTTAATCGCTGCTGGGGTCGCCGCCATTGATGTGGCTGGTGCGGGCGGCACCTCCTGGGCGCTGGTGGAAAGCGAACGGGCCAGGGATGCACGCCAACGCCGCCTAGGCCGCACCTTTGCTGACTGGGGCATTCCCACGGCTGAGTGCATCCGCTCGATCCGGGCGATCGCCCCCAACCTGCCCCTGATTGCCTCTGGCGGACTGCGGGATGGCTTGGAAGCCACCAAGGCGATCGCCCTGGGGGCCGATCTGGTTGGCATGGCCTTGCCGTTTCTGCAAGCGGCCCATCAGTCAGAAGCCGCGCTGCATGAACTGGTCTCGATTCTCATGGCAGAATTGACAACGGCCCTGTTCTGTACCGGCTGCGCCAATCTGGTCGCTCTGAGAAATCCCGCTGTGCTGCAACCCGTTTAGACCTAAGCGAGTAGCCGACTTGGCTAGTTGTCTTGGATCAGGGTTCGGTTGTTAAGATAAAGGGGTTTGACCCTCGCCGTCTTGCGATGGGGCAACGGACTGGCTAAGATCTGGGGATCAGTTCTCCCTCACCCTCACCCTTCATGACATCGGCAACACCCGTTCCACGAGAAGTGGTCCAGCAGGTTTCTGAGTACTTTAGTGTACTCGGTGAGCCAACGCGCCTGCGCATCCTTAATTTACTTCGAGATGGCGAAAAATGTGTCCAGGAACTGGTGGAAGCGACCAACACCAGCCAGGCTAATGTGTCCAAACACCTGAAAGTCATGGTACAGGCGGGCATGCTGAAGCGCCGCACCGAAGGCACCCTGGCCTACTACAGCGTCGAGGATGAACTGGCCTTTGAGTTATGTAGCCTGGTGTGCGATCGCCTGGCCAGCCGCATCGAACAACAGGCTCGTCACTTCCGCGATTTCAGCTTTGCTGGCAAGCGGTAATTCTCTACAACGGAAAATCCTGTTCAAAGGTCTGACGAGTCAGGGGTTGGTCCAGCATCAACCCTTCGCCACCCAAAACATCCAGCGGTCTGCCCTCCACCGACAGCCAGACCTTAGCCGTTGGGTTGAGGCTGGTTGCGGTGTAAAGCACCTGGGCCACCCGGCCTTTCATGGAGGCACTCCCGCCACCCGTGGTAAATTCCTGGGACAAATCCACATGGATGCCATCCGACTTGACGACCACGGAGCGAAGTTGGGTTTTAGCAGGAATCGTCGTGCTGACCGTCGAATTACCTGGACCAGCCAGCAGATTTTCCAGCGCCGTTTTCAGAACCGTATTGGGGTCTCCAGCCGGTTGTCCTGGAACTGGGCTGGCAGCTAATTCCAGTCGATTGCCCGCACTTTTAAGCCAGTAGACCTGGCCAGTCGATTCCAACGGCTTGGCCGCCGACGGCGTCTGTCCATTGGATTTGCTAGCTGTTCCAGATGGGGCCGGAGACGCACCGTCCGCACCGGGCGCCTGCACCATGGAGGGCCCAGGGGCTTGCCGCACCGTGGCATTCCAGGTCCACCAGGCCAGCCCGCCGCCAGTCGCCAAAATCAACGCCGACACACCAGCAACCACCCCTAAGGGCAAAGAACGGTGGGAATGTTGGTCATCATGCATCGTGAGAATCCTCCTGTTTCGAGGGTCAACCCTTGAGGGTAGGGAGCGGGCGGGAATGGCTCGTCTAAATTGGCTCCCAGACCCACCAGTTTCCCCAACCATGCCCCTGCAGCCATACTAGATCACTACAGACTCGACGATGGGATTTCGGAAAGGTTGCAACGTCTCTTCATCGACCGAACTTACTTTTTTCTCGCCCTAAATTTGCCCAATAAGGGACTGTCCGGGGCAATGTCAACTAATCCAGCCAGCGCCAGTTTCTGCTGATCTAACTGGAACTGCAGGATTCTGGCCACCATTCCCTCTGATTCCAATTGGCGCAGGTCTGCCTGCTGCTCTACCCCCTCCTTAAAAGAGGCCAGCACCTCTTTGGGTACGGATTCACCATTCAGTTGAGCCAGGGGATCCACCAGGCGGATCTGCTGGCCATTGATCACCTCAAGCCCCGTCTCAATCAGCACAGCCAGGGCTGTCGGGTCTTTGGCTTCCCGCAGTTCCACCTGCAACCGTAACCGCTGATGGTCCAGGAGTTCAAGGCGGGGATTGGCCAGTTCGTAGGTTTCGACCTGGCCAGTACCGGGATTTTTCAGCGTATTGATGCCGATTTTACGGAGTTGGGCCAGCACCTGGGGCGATCGCAAAGCCCGTTCCAGATCGGCTTGCCGCAGTTCCAGGCGAAATCCGGCTCGCAGAGGCAGTGCCAGTTCCGGTTTACCCCGTCGGAGGCGACCAGGATTGAACTGGATCGGGTCGGTGTCCAGTTCCAGGACCGCTAGCCGCACATCAGCCAGGGGAAACAAGCCTCTGCCAGCGATTCGGATGCGGTTGGCTCGCCCTTGCACCAATTGATAGCTGGGGGCAGCATCAATGCGGACCTGCAAGGTTTCGGCCGCCACCAATTGGGAGCGGAGCGTATTCAGCACCACCTGATCAACCACCAAACCAGTTGGAGAAATCAAGCTGAGCAGACTGGAAAGCAAGAGGGTCAAAATTTCCATCAGATGCAGCGGCGATCGCGAATAGGAACAGGAGCCCAGTAGCCCATTGGACTACTGAAAGGTCAGATAGTGCAGTAGTTTTTCAACCAGGGGAGCCGATAGGGACAATCGTCGTTGCAAATGGATCAGGTTGCGGTAAGGTCCCATCTTCCGGTTCTGCACAATGGCGCGGGCCAGATACAGATCAATTCCCGGAATCCGCACCAGCATTTCCACTGTGGCGGTATTGGGATTCATCCGCTGAATCTGGTGGAGGCTGTCCGGATCGTAATAGCAAAACAAAAGCACTGGCTCCAACGGTTGCAACCGCTGAACTGGCAGGTTGATCGCCGCCGCAATATCCTCCAGACTATGCAGATGAATACCGGCCTGGGTCAGTTCGGTCAGGGTGCGGGCCTGATGGATGGAGAAACCTGGTAACCGCAGCCAGTCATCAACACCGGCTCGATTCACATCCAGACGAAACCCCAAACTAGCCGCGATCGCAACTTCCTCATAGGACTGCAAGCGATAGTAGGGATCCTGCAGAATACGAACTCGTAATGATTGGGTGGCGGCATTACCCGGAACCGCCTGGGTAACAGAGGAAAGCCAGTTGAGAAAAGGCATAGTCTCTAAGCAATTCGATCCAGGAGTTGGCGACGCTTTTGTTCAAATTCGTATTCGGAAATCAGACCATCCGCCCGTAATTGATCCAAATGGCGCACCGCTTCAGTAATCGCAGTAATCTGGGTTGGATCAACCATGTCTTTGGGCAACACCTGTGAGGGAGCAGCCATCCCCTGATTAAACTTGAGGTCAAATTCGTCCGCATCCTGAGACAGATACCAAATCCCCTCAATGGCACTGGCCACACGGGGAATAGGCGTCCAGGAAAGCAGCAGATAGAATAGTCCCCACAGGGGTTGGCGCAGATAAAACTTATGAAGCCCCGCAACCGGCGCAACCGTCCCGGCAAATGCCAGCAGGACAGCAATTTTACGATTCCTTGGCCCAGTTAACATAGCCGCCTTTAACTCCACCCACTACTCCACCACCAGACTGCACACTTGGCTTTACCACCAGCCTGGTAACCATTATCTCTATCATAGGAATTCCTGCACGAGATAAAAGGACGCTGCCTTTGCCCCACGCCAACTGGCTCAAAAAGCTTCCGTAAAGCCAATGTCAGATTTATTTGATCTCTCCGGGTACATTAGCCGAACACCTGTCAATTAAACTAAGGAAAATCAAATCAGGCTCACCCTGGTTCCGCCATAAAGCCAACCCTGATCATCATCAGGATAGTGGTGATTGTGATTAACCTCCAGTAAGTTCTGTCTCAAAACAACCATCTCTTCCGGCTTAACGGTCGTTCCTATGTTAGTAATGAAGGGGAGATGGGGCTACGTCGTCGGGCAGTGAAGCAACGGAATCCTTCGGTCAGCAACCACCGCACGATTCACACTCCTGACAACCGCTGAACAGGGCTCGTTGAAGCATCCAAGGCTCAGTATCGATGTCACACGATTCGTTTCCATTGGAATGGCTGGAACAATTCTCTGACCCCTATGCCATTTTGGGGGTGTCTCTTGCCGCTGATGATCAACGAGTCTTGAAACGGTATCGGGCGATCGCCAAAATCCTCCATCCCGACGTCACCTCCGATCCAGAAATCCAGGAATTCTCCAGCCAGATGCTGGCCCGCCTAGTCAATCCGGCCTATCAACGCCTAAAGCAAGAAAAGGAACGGGCTGAGTGTAAAGCCTTACTGCGCTTGCAGGTGCGCCGCTTGAATCGGAATGCCCCCATGCAACCGAACACCGAATTGGCCCGCCAGATGATGCGGCAGCCAATTAATGAAGTCGATATCTACTACGAACAGGCCATCTCTCAGCTCGCAGACAGTCAGTACCAGTCGTTTGAGAACTTCCCTCTAATCACGGAGCAATTGGGGGAGTTAAACCTGGCTTACCTGCAGCTTAAAATGGGCGACCTGGTGGTGCCGCAGGAAAAACGAACCGGGCTGGTTGCAGCCACTCAGGCCAAACCAGTGCAATTTTCACCGGGTTTCACCGAACGGACCACACCCATGGAAAGCTATGCCCAGCGGCATTATCGCCGGGCGCAAGAATACATGCAGAAAAAAAACTGGTCCCAGGCCGTACAGGAACTACGGGATGCCATCAAACTGGAGGCCGACAGAAGCGAGTATCATTCGTTGTTGGCCATGGCCTACTGGCAGCAAAACCTGCTGGGCATGGCCAAAGTTTACATGCGGCAGGCGCTGAAACTAAATCCCCAGGATCCGCTAGCCAACAAATATGCAGCCAAACTGGATATCAATGTGGCCAAGCCCCACGAGCAAAATGGCAACGCTGGCCAGCAACCGACAGCCCAGCCAAACCAGAAAGGGGGCTTGTTTGGCCTCTTCCGCAGCCGTTAGGACAACGCACTCCAGGTAGTGAAACCCCTACTTAACTGAACCAGAACGCCCGACTAAAATAGGCTTAAGCACAAAAAAGTAGGTTCAGTCAGCCTTCATCAACCAAATTGATAGCAATGGGATTTTTTGATTCTGAAATTGTCCAACAGGAAGCGAAACAACTCTTCGAAGACTATCAATCCCTCATGAGCCTGGGAGCCAGCTACGGCAAGTTTGACCGGGAAGGGAAAAAGCTGTTCATTGAGCAGATGGAGACGATGATGGATCGCTATCGGATTTTTATGAAGCGGTTCGAATTGTCTGAGGATTTTATGGCTCAAATGACTGTGGAACAGTTGAAGACCCAGTTAGGTCAGTTTGGTATGACGCCGCAACAAATGTTTGAACAGATGAATCGGACTTTGGAACGGATGAAAGCGGAGATTGAGAAACAGGTGTGACCCCCCCTAGTGTTCTGTCAAACTCTAATTTTAAGGTGAACCCACTGGCTCGTAGTCGGCGCTTTAGCGCTGAAGCGCTGACTACAAACCCTAATTTCT
>CAZBTL010000010.1:0-32046 GCA_964494755.1 uncultured bacterium
CCCTTTCACCATCCAGGCATTCACAAATCAAATAGGATTGCTATAGATGAGGAAGATCAAACGATTCGGTCGTTTCGGTCGTTAAGATAGTGAAATCTAACCGATTGATTGAGTCCAACCAACTTTAAAGTTCGCTCATCGATTTAGGTGGAAGACAACTTAATTCGGTTGCACTCTTTGGATTGAGAGCAATGGCCTTCATTCTGACGTTTTTAGGGAAAGGTGGGGTTGGTTGTACAACCCTGGGGATTGCCGCTGCCAAGCGATTGGCATCTGAGGGCAAGCGAGTTTTATATGCAACGCTTGAGCCCGGACCGGTCTTGGAAATCCTGTTGGGAACAGTTCCCGCCTCCGATCCGCAATTAATTGAAACCAATTTCTGGGCTGTGCAGTTGCAGATGACGGTTTTGCTGGAGCGGAGTTGGGATGAATTAAAGCAGCAAGAGGCTCAGTATCTGCGCACGCCTTTTTTGAAGGATGTATTCGGTCAGGAACTGGGGGTGTTGCCTGGGATGGATAGCGCCCTGGCGTTGAATGCCATTCGGCAGTACGATGCCAGCGGTCAGTATGACGTGATTGTCTACGATGGTTCCGGCGATCAGGCGGCCTTGCGAATGTTGGGTATGCCGGAAATTGCTAGTTGGTATGTGCGCCGCTTCCGTCAGGTATTTGCTAACTCGGACCTGGGACGGACTGTGATGCCATTTTTGCAGCCGTTGGTGAGTGCGGTGCTGAATGTCGGCTGGACGGATGATTTGTTCAGTCAACCCGCGGCTCAGCAGATGAATGACTTGCTGGAAAAAGGGAAACAGGCTATCGCCGATTCCAGCCGAGTGTGCGCCTATCTGGTGGCGACCCCTGACGATGCTGCGATCGCTACGGCCAAATATCTCTGGGGCGCAGCCCAGCAGATTCGTCTGACAGTGGGGGGGCTGATCCTAAATCGGGCGATGGAAGCAGGGGCGATCGGTCCAGTCTTTGCTCCCCTGTCGGTGACCACCATTCCGAATCTGGTTGTTAATGACTGGCAACCCCTGATGGCAGCTTTGCCCGACTTTAATCAGGTGCCTGTTGTGCCACCGCCGATGGCCATCAACACAGCAGAGCGGAAGGTCAGTCTGTTCCTGCCTGGGTTTGACAAAAAGCAAGTGAAGCTGACCCAATATGGGCCAGAAATTACCATTGAGGCCGGTGACCAGCGCCATAACATCTTTTTGCCGCCGGAGTTGCGGGGTCAGCCAGTGGCTGGGGCCAAATTTCAGGATGGTTTTTTGATCATTTCCTTCTAGTTAAGAGACTCGTTTTCACCTATGTCTGAACCGCAATCTTCCCCCGTTTCAGCAGACCTGTCTGCCGCTTCTGCCGCTCCGGTCGAACCCGTGGCAGGGGTAGACAGCAGTTCCCTGGCAGCGGCAACTCCCTCTGAACTGGAAGCAGTAACCGATCGCAGCGCCCAGGCCCGACAACTGTTGGGTATGAAAGGAGCCCAACCTGGCACCACCTCGATCTGGAAAATTCGCCTGCAGTTGATGAAGCCTATTACCTGGATTCCGTTGATCTGGGGGGTGGTGTGTGGCGCTGCTTCGTCTGGCAATTTCCACTGGACCCTGGATAACATTCTGGCCTCGGCTGCCTGTATGTTGCTATCGGGACCGCTCCTAGCCGGTTACACCCAGACTTTGAATGACTTTTACGATCGCGACATTGATGCAATCAATGAACCCTATCGCCCTATTCCCTCCGGTGCCATTTCCGTGCCGCAGGTGGTCAGTCAAATTCTGGTGTTGCTGGTGGCTGGGGTGGCGGTGGCCTACGGTCTGGACCAATGGGCCGGTCATGAATTTCCAGTGCTGACGGTGCTGGCTCTGTTTGGGTCATTTATCTCCTTCATCTATTCGGCGCCTCCTCTAAAACTGAAAAAAAATGGCTGGTTGGGCAACTATGCCTTGGGGGCCAGCTACATTGCCTTACCCTGGTGGGCGGGTCATGCTCTGTTTGGTGAACTTAACTGGAAAATTGTGGTGTTGACCCTGATTTACAGTCTGGCCGGTTTGGGAATTGCCGTAGTCAATGATTTCAAAAGTGTGGAAGGCGATCGCACTCTGGGGCTAAAGTCCTTGCCGGTCATGTTTGGCATTACGACAGCGGCATGGATCTGTGTCTTGATGATTGATGTCTTTCAAGCTGGAATGGCAGCCTTCTTAATTGGCATTCAAGAGAACCTGTATGCCGCCATTTTGCTGCTCCTGATCATTCCCCAGATCACGTTTCAGGACATGTACTTCCTGAGAAATCCCCTGGAGAATGATGTCAAGTATCAGGCCAGTGCCCAGCCCTTTCTGGTGTTGGGCATGTTGGTGGTGGCTTTGGCTTTGGGTCATGCCCACGTTTAATTTGTCCGGGAAAGGATTTTATGAGACCCACAACGTGGGATGTTGTAACAGGGTGTAAACTATTGGAAGATTCCGGTTTGCTTGACGGGCTCTGGAGCGAGAAGTGGCATTTGATCGAATTTAGGGTGGAACTCTCGGCTTAAACGGCTGTCAGGTTGTTGTTGCAACCTTTGAATACCGTTTTCTCATGTGTGGTTAGAGGCTCTGGCGTGGATAATTTCCTTTCTAAATTGAAAAGTTTATCAACGAAATCCAACCCGGGCGGGATTTCACCTCCGGTTGCGCCACCCTTACCTGTGTCCACCTCCAAGCCTCTGGATGAATCAGACGCTTCTCCTGCTCGATTTATTAGACGTAAAAGCCAAAAGCCGTTAAAACAGTTCCCTAAACTGAATTTGCCTGGCGGGCCTCGACAGTTTCTGCGCCAATATTGGCCCTGGTTAGCTGTGGCGGGGGTGGCTGGTGGCATCAGTGCGGGTGTGGTTGCAACTCAGGTGATTGACCGGAGTCTACCGAAAACGGCGGACATTTCTACCTTTGTCCGAGATGGAACCCTGACCATCAAGGCGGCAGATGGTACGCCCCTGCAGCAATTGGGACCGGCAACCCGTGAAAAGCTGACTTTTAAGCAACTGCCTCCTTTGGTAGTGAAGGCGTTTGTGGCTGCTGAAGATCGACGGTTTTATCAGCACTCAGGGGTTGACTATCGAGGGGTGGTGCGGGCGATCGCCTCTAATCTGCTGGCCCGTGAAATGGTGGAAGGCGGCAGCACCATCACTCAGCAATTAGCCCGGATTGTGTTCCTCAATCAGGATCGCACCCTCTGGCGAAAAGCCAAGGAAGCCCTACTGGCCCAAAAGATTGAGCGGGAGCTGGACAAGCAGGCAATTCTGGAAAAGTATCTGAATCTGGTTTACCTGGGCTCGGGAGCCTATGGTGTTGCAGATGCAGCCTGGGTCTATTACAGCAAGACCGTGGATCAGCTAACGCTGGCTGAAATGGCGATGATCGCTGGCTTGCCCCCTGCTCCTAGTGAATATTCGCCCCTGGTGAATCCCCAGGCGGCCAAGGAGCGCCGCGATATTGTGTTGTCCCGCATGGCTGAGGCGGGTTACATCACTCCGGAAGAAGCCCGGCAGGCCAGTGCTGAACCGTTGCAACTGAAACCCAGTACGCCTAAGAACTTAGCCAGTGCAGCGCCCTACTTCACCAGTTATATCCAGAAAGAATTGCCCAAGTATGTCTCTAAGGAAGAGATTGAGTTGGGTGGCCTGACGGTTGAAACGACACTTAATCCGATCTGGCAAAAGGCGGCGGCGGATGTGGTACAGAGTTTTGTTAGTAATGAGGGTTCTTATCAGGGGTTTAGCCAGGCATCCCTGGTTGCCATTGACCCCTCCACGGGTGAAATCCGCTCCATGGTAGGGGGAACGGATTTTAATAAAAGCCAATTTAACCGGGCAACCCAAGCTCAACGTCAGCCAGGTTCAACCTTTAAGGCAATCCTGTATGCCACGGCGATCGCCACTGGCATGTCTCCTTGGGATGGCTATCAGGATGCGCCCTTTAAGGTGGACGGCTATCAACCCCAGAATGCTAATCGAAAATATAGTGGCTGGCTTTCGCTGCGCGATGCGCTGACCAACTCGGTTAATGTGATCTCCGTGAAGTTGATCATGGATGTGGGGTTCGAGCCAGTGATCCAGATGGCCCATAATATGGGCATCAAGTCCAAGTTGATACCAGCCTATTCCCTGGCCCTGGGCACATCGGAAGTGAACCTGCTGGAGCTGACCAATGCCTTCAGTACACTGGCGGCGCAGGGTGTCCATATTGAAGCCCATGGTATTCGGCGAATCCTGAATCGGAAAGGCCAGGTCATTTACGATTCCGACTTTAAGGTGCGGCGGGTGTTGGACAAGAACAGCGCCTCGATCATCACCTGGATGATGGAAGGGGTGGTGAATAGCGGTACTGGTCAGGCTGCTCAACTGGACCGACCGGTCGCGGGCAAGACAGGCACCTCTGAACAGGCGCGCGATCTCTGGTTTATCGGCTTTATCCCCCAATTAGCAGTGGGGGTGTGGTTGGGAAATGACGATAATTCGCCAACCTGGAGCGCCAGTAGTACGGCTGCGGCTGCTTGGCATGAATTTATGAAGACCGCCACCCGCGGCATGCCGATCCAAGATTTTCCAGAACTGCCCCGCCTGGAAGGACGGAAAGGCAGCATTAAAGCTAAACCCATCAAGAGTGCTCGGGTTCAGTCAGCCCAACCTCTGTCAGACGACCGGGAATACGATAATTCTGGGTCTTATTACCGCGATCGCGATGAGTCGTATTCCAATCAGGATTCACGCAATACTGACTCTGGCAATTCCGAATCGACTGGGTCTTCGCCAGAGTCGGCTCCAAGTAACCCTGGAACAGAATCATCGACTCCGGTTCCGGTGGCTCCGCCATCCGCCCCTCCAGATCTGCCGATGCCACCGCCGATCAATACGGCGCCACCAGCCCCCGTGGAACCGGCTCCGGCTGCTCCCCCTGCTGAACCGTCGCCCGTACCCCCTAGCAACTAGATCTGGAAGCTATGGAAGCCTTTGACCCCACTCCGCCGGATTGGACTAACTCAGCTGTGCATGCCAGCACCTTTGCCTGCCCCACCTGTCATGCCTCCAGTCAAGCTGCAGAGCGGGTGTGGATTAATCGGCGATCGCCGGTTTTTACCCCGGACAATCGCCGCAAGTGGCAGGAATTTTATCAGTGTCGGTGTGGCTGTACCTGGTGGGCCTGGAGTAGCGATCGCCCCCCTTCAGAATTAGCCAACCAAGAACGGGAAATTCCTCCAACCCCGTTCTTTAATCCCTTTGACGAACTATAGAGTTGCCCGACCTCTGCGGTTCGCCGATCCCATCAGGTAGATAAGGGGACGTATTCTGGTTGGGGAAACGCTGTCAACGGTAATTCCAGCGCCTGTCCAACAGTTGGTTGGGCGGCCATGCCTGCAGGCTTGGAACGGGTGGGTGTAATCAACCAGCAGAAAAAGCAAAAGTAGACGCAGAACAAGAACGCACCTAGCATCTTATCCTCCTCAGGGTTATCCCTTCCAGGTCGCTGCTTCTATTGTCCACAATCTGACAGCCCTTGGATCAGCCTCAAGGTGAACTCCAACATAAATACCCCTGCTTGGTATGGGCTAGCG
This sequence comes from uncultured bacterium, assembly GCA_964494755.1. Taxonomy (GTDB): domain Bacteria; phylum Cyanobacteriota; class Cyanobacteriia; order Leptolyngbyales; family Leptolyngbyaceae; genus CAZBTL01. Next base: position 5,596 of record CAZBTL010000010.1, read on the forward strand.
GTCTTTTGGGGATACCTCTCTCTTTGGCATCCCTGGCTGAGATTGCTGCGTCATCCGACCGCCGTGCTGCCATCAACCAGAAATAGACTCCTGCAACGTTGCAGGAGCAGACTGGATGACACTGGTCGAAAAAGATCTGGAGAAGCTTGTAGATATGTAAATCATGTGTTACATTTATTTACATCAAGTCAAGTAAGTGAATTGCCCGTCAAGACTCACTTGAGTAAATCAAAATTTGTAGATGTGAGATTGGTTGAAGTCAGAAAGCTTGGTTTGCTAAGTCGCTACAAATAACGGTTTTTCCCAGTCAGGCATTGGGATTTCTCCTAAAGGTTGCCCGGCCATTGGCCGGGTTTTTTCTTGGCTGGGGGTTGGTTGGGTTCGGTTGTAAGAACTCGATTGCTGTCAGGAAGACTCCAAGGATGGAGTGGTGATCTCAGTCACCGGTCTGCTGTGGGCAAGATCTCTGGCGGGAGAGGGCTGCCGTCACGACTATTGCAAGGTCTGTCTGGCAAGATTGAGCTTAATTGTTGAAGCCCCCAGGGAAAACTAATGAAACTGTCTTATCGCGGTATTGCTTACGAAAGGTGTTTGTCCAGGTTGGAAACCGCTGACGCTGAAATGGCAAGGCCAGCCAGTGGCAAGTTGATTCATTTCAGAGCGCCCCTGGAATTGCCTGAAACGGTTTCGCTGCGATGCTTCCGTTATCGCGGATGTCACTATATCCAGATGCATTGACCCCTGGATATTCCCTTTGAGCTATCCCTTAAATCTATCCTGACTAACGATGCGTCTTGGGCTGCCAGGGCCAGGCAATCGGCAACGGGAATTAAGAGAGAACGATGCATGGGTGTGACCTTTAGCCAGCAACGGTTTGAGTTTGCCTATGAGGCATTACAGCACTGTGATCCGTTGGCCAATGTCAATGCTGCAATGCCAGTTTTGCAGGTGCTGGATCAGGTGGCCTCAACCAACCACACGGTCTGGGAACTACTGGATCAGGGGGCAGCAGAACAGACGGCCGTCCTGGCATTGAGTCAGACGGCTGGTAAGGGGCAATGGGGACGCCAGTGGCTTTCGGCTCCAGGGGGACTCTATCTGTCGGCTGCTCTGGCTCCGGAACTGGCGGTGGAGAATGCAGCCCAACTAACCCTATGTACAGCCTGGGGGATTGCCCGATCGCTGCGGCAATTGCCGGCTCGGCTGAGTGGGGTGGCCGATCCCATTCCAGTGGGGCTCAAATGGCCCAATGATCTAGTTTTAGAGGGCCGAAAATTGGGTGGCATCTTGACCGAAACCCGGTTGCACCAGGGCCGTATTCGGCAAGCGGTGGTTGGCGTGGGCCTTAACTGGACCAATCCGGTGCCCGAAACTGGGATTAATTTGCGATCGTTTTTGGAACAGCAGACGATTCCCCTGATCGAGTCACTGGAACTGCTGGCGGCTCTGACCTTGCATGGATTGTTGACGGGCTATGCCTGGTGGCAACAGCATGGGGTGGAAGCCTTGCTGCCAGCCTATCTGGAACTGCTGGCCCATCGCGATCGCCCGGTGGTGATTGCCGGTGAACGAGGCACCATCGTTGGGATTACAGCCACTGGAGAATTACGGGTTCAATTTGCATCGGCAGCCTCTGCTGATGGGTCATTGCCGACTGCCCATCGGGAAGTCCGGTTGCAACCAGGTACAATCAATCTGGGTTATCCTCTTTAGGAGGCTGATTCTCATCCAGAAACAGGCAGAGTTAAACCATTGGCGGTGCCTGCAGGATCTCATTCCAGGGAACCCCCAGCGCGCCGGTAACATCTGGTATTGAGGATCGATGACGTTGAGTGAGGAGCTGATCATGACCTATCCGGTTACGGCCTGGAACGGACACCGTGCTGTTCTCTCGCGCCATTTATGGATCAAGTATTTGGGTTGGCTGAGTGGTTTGGGGTTGCTCGGCGGCGGCATGGCGCTTGCTCAGACGCCGGCTTCGGAGTTGACCATTCCTGAATCGACCGTTGAGGTGTCAGAACCTGTCTCTGCACCAGTGCCAGCGGTTCCAGTCGCTCCAGAACCTGTCGTACCAGAATTTACACCATCGGAAGCAATGGTTGCGCCGGAAGTCCGGGTCAATCCGCCGCTGTCTTCTGAAATGGCTCGCCCATCTGGCAGATCCGATGAAGGTCCGACTGCCATTGTCCTGTCGGAGCGCTCCACGGGTTGTCGGGCTGTGTTGTCAGCGGGACAGGTTGTGGCCAATGGCCCCTGCGCTCCCAGAGTGAAGCCGGATGGAACGGTTGCCGCAGGGGGCGGTCTGTCGGGTAGTAGTTCGGCGGTTGGGGGGTCAGCTTTGGCCAGTGGCTGGGCCGCAGTGGGTCGGACCGTGACCCCGTTGCTTGGTAATGTTTACCGCCGCACGCCTCGTCCACTGGGTTTAATGGGAAATGGCAATACACGGCTGATGTTTCCCTTGTCAGTTCCGGCGGTCATTTCCTCTGTGTTTGGCTGGCGCCTGCATCCAATTAGTGGCACCTATCGCTTTCACTCTGGAACGGACCTAGCGGCGCCGCTGGGTACGCCGGTGCTGGCTGCATTTGCTGGACGGGTAGCGATCGCCGATTGGTTGGGCGGTTACGGTCTAACCGTGACGCTGGAGCATAACCAGGGGGCGCAGCAGACCCTGTATGGTCACCTATCAGAACTGTTTGTCCGACCGGGGGACATGGTGAAGCAGGGAGAAGTGATTGGCCGGGTCGGCAGCACGGGTAACTCGACCGGCCCCCATTTGCACTTTGAAGTCCGGCAACTGACCCCTGACGGTTGGGTGGCTTTGGATGCAGGAGAACAATTGGAATACGCCCTGGCTCAGTTGGTCAAGTCCTTGCAGGTGGCCAAGGGGCAAGAGCCGGCAGCCCCTGTCTATCAACTGCAACTAGGCAGTGCCGGTGTGGGCAGAGTTCCCGACGCAGATGTCAACAGCTAGGGAGAGTTTCAGGAGAAACAGAGGTACTCTACAGATACCCATGTTCGGTCAGAAATCCAGGCGTTAGGGATTCCCAGGGCGACGCAGGGGCGGAACTGTTGAAGTTGCTTGGGTCAAGGTGAAGGAATTTTTCTACATACTTACCCAGAATGTCGCCTTCCAGATTGACCCAACTACCAGGTTGTAAATACTGCAAATTTGTTTCCTGGTAGGTGTGGGGAATCACTGCAACGGTGAATTGAGTGCCATCTGGCAGGCAATCCGCCACGGTGAGGCTGATGCCATTGACAGCAACGCTGCCCTTGGGAATAATATATCGGGCGACTTGCGGATCCTGGGCGGTGAAGGTCATTTCCCAGGAAGAGGCGGTTTGCACCACCCGCTGCAGACGCCCCTTGCCGTCCACATGACCGGTAACAAAGTGGCCTCCTAACTTGCTGCCAACCCGCAGGGAGGTTTCCAGGTTGACCCAGGCCAAATCAGTCTGACCCAGGGTGCTGCGATCGCGGGTTTCGGGTGAGGCAACTGCAACGAATCCTTGAGGCTGCACCTCAATCACCGTTAAGCAGACCCCATCAACCGCTACACTATCTCCTATTGCTAGATCTTCCAGAATTAATCCGGAGGAGTTGGCGCTGCAGGTGACTTGTAATTTATCGCCCTCGACTGGTTGTAAAGCCCCCAGTCCCTGAATCAGTCCGGTGAACACAATGAATCAGTGTAATGGTGAAACGTTAGAATTGTGCGCTACCCATGGTCATGCTTGATCAATCGCACAGCTACATCATGGGTGAATATTGCTAAAGTGTGCAAGACAATTTCGCCGCTCTTCCTGCTCCTGAAACAGACCCGGCATAACCCAAAACCTCAATATTGTCCAGACTTTACAAGTCTTTTTTACAGTGTTCATTTTGGGGGCGGATCATTTAGGATCAGGGCATACTTAAATTTGAGTGCGTTCTAATCATTACATGAGTGAATGATCTGTGAGTGGTTCGGGTCTGATTGGGATTAAGCTGGATCACCTTCCAGGAAGGTGGAATGAGTGAGTTATAACCCGGCTCTGTGGAGTTTATTTACTTCTGAAGTGCTTGAGGTTTCTTGATTTGTTTCTATTTGCCGTTGAATTTCTTCCGCTTCAGGTATTCTAGAGGCTAAGACGATGATCGAAATGAAAGTCGCTGGAATTGCGTTGGATGCAGCAACTCGCAGTCCAATCGTGCTGTTGAGGGATGCCAGTGAACGACGGGCTTTGCCAATTTACATTGGACAGGACATGGCCCGGGCCATTATTAATGCTCTGGAAAATCAGGCCCCGCCCCGGCCTTTAACCCATGATTTGTTTGTCAATTTATTGGAAGAGTGGGATATGACCCTGGAGCGGGTTGTAATTCACTCGTTGCAGGATAATACCTTCTATGCAGTGCTCACCCTGGTGCAGGGAGATGTGAAGAAAGAGCTGGATGCCAGACCCAGTGATGCGATCGCCCTAGCGCTGCGAACCAATAGCCCGATTTGGGTTTTGGAAGAAGTGGTGGCGGATGCTTCCATTCCGGTGGATCGGGAAGCTGATGAGGCTGAGCGCAAAGCCTTTCGGGACTTTATTTCCAACCTGCGACCGGAGGACTTTAGCCAGCACGGCCAACTGCATGGTGATGAAGCCCGTAGCAGCGAAGAGTGAATGCGGTACCGTCGGTTTGGTAAAACTGAGTTACCCCTTTCCGTTTTTTCCCTGGGCACAATGCGCTGTCTGACCTCGGCTGAGGTCATGTATCAGACTGTTTGTCGCGCTGTTGCCTTAGGAATTAATCACCTGGAAACAGCCAGGGGCTACGGTAAAAGTGAGACCTATCTAGGAGCCGCTTTGCAAGCAGGGGTGGGGCTGCCCCGCCAGCAACTGTATCTCACCACGAAGATCCAGCCCCTGGTCGATGCGGCGACGATGGAGCGGGCAATTGACGAATCGTTGGCGCGGTTGGGTGTGGATTATCTGGATGCCCTGGCGATCCATGGCGTCAACACCTGGGAGCATCTCGACTGGGTACAATCGCCCCAGGGGGGCATGGCAGCGGTTCGGCGAGCCATCGAAGATGGGCGAATTCGCCATCTGGGATTTTCCAGCCACGGATTTTTGGAGGTCATTCTGGCAGCGATTGAAACTGACCTGTTCGAGTTCGTGAATCTGCACTACTATTACTTTTTTCAGCGCAACCGGGCCGCGATCGAATTGGCAGCACAAAAAGATCTGGGCGTGTTCATCATCTCTCCAGCGGATAAAGGGGGACAGCTCTACACTCCCTCCTCTACACTGGCGAAGCTCTGTCAGCCCTTTTCTCCCCTGGAAATTACCTATCGATTTTTACTCAGCGATCCCTTGATTACCACCTTGAGTGTGGGACCGGCCAATGCCGCCGAGTTGGAGATGCCGTTGGCCGTGGCCGATCGGGACAGCCCGTTGCTGCCGCAGGAACAGGCGGTGTTGGAACGCTTGCAGCAACAAGAAAGACGAGTGCTTAGCGGCGATCTCTGTAGCCAGTGCTATGCCTGCCTGCCCTGCCCGGAAGAAATTCATATTCCCGAGGTTCTCCGACTGAGAAATCTCAGTTTGGCTTACGACATGACTGCTTTTGGTCAATACCGTTACCGCATGTTTGAAAATGCTGGGCACTGGTTTCCTGGCAAGAAAGCCAACCGGTGTACAGATTGTGGAGATTGTTTGCCCCGCTGTCCTGAAGGGTTGGAGATTCCAACCCTATTGGGGCAGACTCACCAGATGCTGAATGGTCAGGCTGGCCGCCGATTGTGGCATTAGGCCGTTGGTTACAGCATCACTCTTTAGGACGAAAAGCGATGCAGATGGGCAAAAGGCTGCAGCGATCAAGTTTGAAGAGCGGGCGAACGATTACTCGATTCGGCCCATCAATAGTTCAAATATTGTTTAACTTTAGTGCGAATTTGCTCTGCAGCGCTTACATTAAAGTATCAAGATTTTTTTGCAGAACAAAACACAATTCCTCGGTTGAAATCAGTCATAAATGCGGTTTAACTGGGTGCTACTTTGGCTCGGCTTTTCTTTCAGTGATGTCATTTCTCCCTGGGCGTTCTGATGAAACCTAACACTTCCACTTCGGCTCATAACTACCGCAATGTAATGGAATCCTTGGTAATCGATGAAGTGGACAAGCAACTTCAGAAACTGCCACCCAAGACGGCTCAATATGTTAAACGCACTGAAGTCATTGCCTATGCGCTGAACCGCTTGCCTGCCCTGTATGCCACAACGGAAGGCGGCTGGCAGCAGCAGCGGACCAAAGCAGCACGGGAACTTGCTAGCCAGATTAGCAATGCGGTGCGCCAGGCGATCGCCGCGGTGCAGCGAGATCCGCTTAGAACTGTCACCCCTCTGAAATTAGAAGAAGATCAGGCGGCCTATGCGGCGCTACAAGAGTTGCGAGAGTTACTGCGGTACGAGGAACTTTCCTGGGATAATGTGGTCGATGCTGTAGAGCAAACCTTAATGCGAACAGCTCGTGGTGAAATTACCTGGCGCAAACGGGGAGCCACCCCAATCCAAAAGTATGACTGGAACCGCTATCGACTCTAGAAACTGCCTGACTTCCAGGCAGCGATGCGGGCCCTTCCATCCCTGGGTCAGTCTGGCGGGCATTTGCTGCTTGACTGTGACAGTGGCGATTGAGTCAGGACTGGTGTCAGTCGCGGCGGCTGATATACCGTCGGATTTGCCAACGCCTCAAGCGCAACTGCAACCGGCTTCATCTCAAGTACAACTGCAACCGGATCCATCCCCTTTGAATATGGAGGCCCTGCAACCGGGGAAAACGCCGCCTTCGGTGGTGACTTCGACCACGATTTCTGAAACAAGACTGACTCCGCCCAGTTTATGGTGGATGCAAGATCAACTATCAGCCGAAGAACAGTATGGCAGCAAGCTGTTGCAAAACTGGCTAGCTTATCCGATTGATAAGGGTCATCCTGGCAAGGTAGATCTGGTCGTGAACCGCCAGATTTGGAGTTTATTGGACTATCTGGAACGGTATGAGTTCATCCGGAGTTTTGGCATGGATGCCCACGGCTATGGCTACAATCTCCGCGTCTTTGATGATCGAGGCACCCTGGTAGGAGCTTCTACCTGCGCCTTCAATTTACTGCAACCGACGGCCCTGAAATCGCTGCAGGATAATCAGGTGATCAACCCAGCCCCCAGTGCTGTCCAGCTATTTCGGGTTCCGATTGCACAACTGACGTGCCAGATTGCCCTCGATTCCGGCGGCAAATCGAGTGTTCGGGGCAATACTTCCTCTAGCTTGCTTGGCGAATAGTGGTCCAAAGGGACTGATACTCGCTGATCGAACCAGCAGACAAAGGCAACAGAAAGTCACTGGAACGAAACGAGGTTGGGTTTGGTAAGAGCACTGGGTTAAGGCGCAAGGCGTCTGGCAAGCTGTCTGGGGGCAAAGATTGGACGACAGGTGAGGTTGCCAAACTCAGAAGAGATAACTGACTGGCAATTGGGGGCATCCAACCAAAGCTGATCCACTCCCTGGCAAGGGGTGATAACTCTGCTGGTTGGGCTACTGGACGCACCCACAGATCAGCCCACAGGGCTGTGCCCGATCGCGGAAAGACGGCGGTAATACTCGGATTGCGTTTTATCAGCGGCAGCACATCGCTGGACCAGCCGACTGCCAGCCAGGTATCTCCTAATATCAGGGGTTGGAGGTAGGCATCAGAACTGTAGAATTTGGCCTGTCGGTTCAGGCTTTGCAGTTCGCTGGTGAGGGAAGGGATCCGACTGGGACTGGCGGTATTAAAAGACTGACCCAGCTTTTTCAGGGTGAGGCCAATCACCACGCGAGGGCTGTCCAGTAAGGAGAAGCGATGCTGCAGTTCGGGTCGCCACAGATCACTCCAATCGCTGGGCGGCTGCAGCCCTTTACGCTGAAACTGGTCCTGGCGATAGGCCAGAACCAAGCTGCCCCAGCGATAGGGAACTCCCCAGACCAGCCCTTTGGGGTCTGGTTGTCCCTGGCGGTTGCGGGTGACCAGTGTGTGCCAGGGAACCAACGGCAAGTCTTGCCAGCCCTTCAGTGTCTGGACATCCAGGGGGTGAATTAATTGTTGTCGAATGGCCGTTTCCAACCAGAAGTCGCCCAAGGTAATCAAGTCGGACGGTTGGGCCAGATCGGCGCGATCGCCCATCCAGGGAAACCCAGGTTGCCGCCCTTTTTCACCGGACTGAGCAGCTTGTTGTTTCCACTGTTGGAGTTGCTCAAATAGGGCGGCTGGCGGCGTCTCTGGTGAAAACTGTAAGCGGGCGGTCGTTCCCTGCTGACCTAAATATTTCTGAAACTCATTGCGAATCTGCACCGGAATGGAGCCTTTCAGCAGCAGAATTCGTAGGGTGGAAGATCCCTGAGTTGAACAGCCCAGTAAGGTCTGTCCGATCGCCATGCCAGACAGACTGGCCAGAAAAGTCCGCCGTTTCATTTACACAGTCCGTTTATATTCCACACCAAACCCCACCAGATTAATCACTGTCGGCATTTCCTCCCTGGATTCGGGACGTTGGTAGGTGACAATGGTTCGTAGGCGCAAATCAGGAGCCAGCAAACGCATCTGGTCAACTGCGACTGACCGGCGATAGTAGGTCGTCATCTCCAGTGCTTGCCGGGTGGGTTGATAGGTAAACCGACCCGCAATCGCCCCCGCTTCGGAATACCCTTCATCCCGCAGATAAAACCCCTGGATTAATTCTCCTCCTTCCTGCGCCGGTGTCTGAGCCGCTAGGGGCAGCGGCCGGTTGTCGGCTGACATTGGGACTCGTAGAAACTGATCGGGCACAAACAGCGCCTTTAGGGTCATGGATACTTCTTCCCCGGTTTCCGATCGGGTATTGAACGAAATGGCAAAGCCAGGACAGGCCGACTCCTGGTTGACCAGGCCGTCCGGATCCAAAGGCAGCCCTGCTTGGGCTGAGCTGGACTGGCTGGCGGAGGTTAGGATCGGCAGCTTTGCTTCAGGGGTGAGGGCCTTCACCCAGTACTCCGTGTAGGACCGCTCCACCTCCCCTTTCAAAGGGTAGTGATAAATGCGTTCCGTTGTCCAAAATCCAGTACAGGCGGTGAAGAAGTCCTGAAAGCTAAGCATGTTTCCTTAAGCACGAGTGAGGATCAACCGAACAATTTCTAGCCTTAGAGCTGCTCAGTTGGCGGGATTGGCAGATTCTTGAATCTGAGCTGAAACTGTGGGCTGAGCGTTCTGTAACTACTAGCTTAGGGCAAGAGTAAACCCGCGCAAGCAGATTGTGGGAGCACTAGCAGTAATTCAAGGACCACCGACAATGACAATGGTGTGACAATGGTGTTGACAGTCAACTCTGCCAGAAAAGCGCGGGGATTAATGCCTCGCTTCTGACAGGCGACTTCCAGGGTCTGCTTGCCAACCCAGCAGCAGTCAAAGTGGACTGGGCAGGGGGACTTTAACCTGACATTGATTGTCAACTGAATGTCGGGTATGCGCTTACGGCGGGATGGGTTATATCAACTTAATCTGATGCTACATAGAATTTACCCCCCTGACTGTGGCGCCTCCCCCTACCAAAGAGAGGTTGGAAGGGGGCAGATAATGCTCATCACTAAAGAGGATTGGTATTAGAGAATACAAAAAGGAACTGCATTTCTTTTTGTCCCGTTTTGCGGTGGCAGCCTGATTGTCTGCAGTGTGGAGAAGTGCAACTTTTTGGGTGCTACTGGGGCATGAATTTCAGGACTGCAATGAATGAATGTTGAATCACCACACTGACAAGAGATCGTCCCGTTTGTCGTTTCAACGTTAAGGCAGTTTTTAGAAATCTCAGAGTTATAACGGTTAAATGTATTGGTCTTCTGTCAAGACTATTTTGAAGGGCGAAGCTTCCTCAAAACACCCTGAAATTGTTTCCTGTAGATTTGGGTTATTCCTCAAATCTGTCCTGACAAACTGGTATTACTAAATACCTGATTGCAAAAAATTAAATAGACAACAATCTAATGATCATCCCGTGATCATTAAATACGGATAAACTCGTCAGATTTTCATTTCCTGGGACTGCGTTAATGGGTTCATCTCAGATGCCAACTGATTTAACAGAGAATTTAACTAGCTCCCATCATCTCTCACCAGAAGCGAGGCTGAAAAACCAAACGTTAAATGATTCAGGAAGATTCCTGATTAGCAGCCATCCATTTCTAGAATATTAGTCAATAAACTAAAGCAGGTGTAAGCTGTGGACATCCTACAGGAGCAAGTGAGCGCCCTGAGTAGCAAGGTTGATTCGCTTTGCCAACTGATAGAGCAGCTCAGTACGAAAATTTCAGATGTTGCGGCTGAGTGTCGGCTGGGTAGTGAACCCGTCCACCGAATGGAGCATGGGACTGCGGTGAGTTATCGGAGTTATCCGGTAACTGGCGAACTGGCGTTAGGCCATAAGGATGTTTTAACAGACGATGGTCATCTAGATTCAATGACTCAAAGTGGTGAAAGGCCACTGTCTCCTGAGATTCAAATCCAACGACTGACAGCCCAACTGACAGCTGCTTATAATCGGATTGCGGCTTTGGAAGAGCAGTTGTTGTCTCAGCGGATTCATTAGGTCGGTCGGGATCAAGGCGACAGGAAGGAGCAGGACGCTTGCTGTTGCCAGCGGGTTCATTGGAGTTAGCTGAAACGATTAGGAAGGGGTGATTTGTCTGGAACTGTGGGGCTAGCTGAGACGCTTTGGTACTGATCGGTCAGGGTTTCAATGGCGCTCAATAACTCGATTTGATTCCACTTGCCATACAGATGGGCTGCGATCGCACAACCGCCTGCCCCCACGCCTTCTTTGACAAAGCCTCGTTCATAGGCTCGCAACGGCTCATGCCGAGCCGTGGCAAAGCTGAGTTGGCTGGCCAACAACGGCACTTCTCCAATTTGGTGGGCCAATGCGATGGTGTCGCCGGTGGGGTCTTGTGCAACCCAGCGGGTGGTGCCGACAACAATTTGTTGGGGCTGCCAATCCAGGTTATTGGTTTGGGCGATTGCTTGCGCCAGGGCATACACCGCCAGCATCTGGGTGCCACCGGCCAGCAGAACTCCACTGGAACGACTGGCGGCGATCGCCATGCCAGCGACGACGATCTGCATGGGGTCGCCTACGGCAGCCACCAGTCGGAAGGGAAAATCCTTGGTGTGGCGGTGCTCAGTAGCATGGAGCAGGCCCGCTTGCCTGAGTCCGCTCTGGACTAAGGCCCATTTCTGATCATGATTGCAGATGGCATGGCTGCTGTTGACCTTGCCATGGGCTTCAATTCCTAAGCCGGTGAGAATCGCCAGAGCCGTCGTGGTTCCCCCGACCACGCACTCGGCCAAAATCAGGTAACTATCAGGGTGTTGGGCTGCCAGTTGCTGACCCCAGTGCAATCCCTGCTGAAACAGATGCTGCACGGTTGCAATGGCCAGAGCCTGCCCCCGACTCAGACAGCGGGCAGGGCTTCCCCCCAGGTCAATGTTGGCAACTGCTGGGGGGCTGGGAAGACCGCTGTTGAAGATCCGGACTGGCAAGTCGAAGGCCGCAATTACAGCGCGGGAAATCAGGGCCGGCGAGGCTCCTACCTGCAGGGGCGGCAAGGGATATTGGGGGTGGGGCCGGGGACCGTTGACCAAAAACTCAGCATCGGCGATCGCGGTGTACTGTCGGTCCCTGGGAGTGGCTCCGGCGGCGGAGATGCCAGGCAGCAGACCGGTTTCCGTGAAGCCCAAAATACAGGCAAAGAGGGGTTTCTTCCCCTGGAATTGTTGTAGCCAGCGCTGTCCCTGCTGGGCCTGGGTATGAATTGCAACCAAAGAGACCTTACTCATACTCCAGTAGGGTCAAGACCCATTGCGGCGGTCTGGGGATGGGGTTGCCCAGTCGGTCTAATAAAAACAGCGCCACCAGATGAACCACAAACAGGTAGACCAGGTTATTGAACAGAACCATGACCACAACGGCGGCCTGGATCAGGGGTAGACCGGGTTGGATGAGCAAGCCTAACTTAACAAAAATCCAGTCCAACAGGTCGGTGACCTGGGTGGTGGCATACAACCACAGGTTGTCTCCCAGCAAAATCGAGACCAGCCAGATCCGGAAAAAGAGGCCAAAGGCTCCCAACAGAGAGCCGATGCCAATGGAGATACTCCAGGAGGCTTGACGCCGCCAGAAAAAGCCCAGCAAAACCCCCAGCAGCCCAAAGGGAATCACATAGAGGATGCTGCGCACCGGACCCATCAGCACACTCAGCAACAACCCCGTCACCAAGGCGCCCATCCAGGCAGCCCGACTGTTCCAGCGCAGGTAGATGAGGGCGATCGGAATGGGGAAAAACAGGCGCAGAACTGGGCCCAGGGGAAAGTAATAGTTGACTAACCAGATCAAGCTGGCAGCACTAGCCAGAAACGCAGTTTCCACCATAACCAGAGCCGTATTGGAGCGAGTAGAAGCCGACTCCAGGGGGTCTAGCTGATTAGGGGATGGGGGAATTGCAGTTGGACGAGATAAGGCTGCTTCTGCGGCTAGCCAGTCTGCTTCCGTAGAGGCTGGATAGCTGGTATCGGTTGGATTAGCCGAACCCGACTCCTGCTGGGGACCGTCTGGCTGGTGGGGGAAAGAATCATGCATGCCGACCATTAAACAGCGATCGCCCAACAGTAATAAATGAGCCTCTCAGATAATGCGGAGCCAGGCCAGCCCAAGCATTGAGGCCCAGGCAAACAGCACCCAATGACAACAGAACATAGGTTGGCGCCATGACTACGCCGATGATAAACCAGGTCAAAACATGCAGCACCATCATCCCGGCGAACAGACTGGCCAGGGCAATCATGGGGATCCGATACTGCCAGGGTTGATTCAGCCCTACTAAAATCAGGGTGGTCAGGGTGGCGGCTAAATTCAGGGGCACCAGCACAGCGCAAATGGTGAGGCAGTGCTGTCGGGAAAACTCTAGCAGAGAAAAAAGATCGATCATGAATCCATCGTAGAGGAAGATCGCCCTAACCAGTATGCAAGGTTTTGCAGCAGAAGTCAGGCCTTTGCCAGTAAAATTCCTGACCTAACCGACGGACAAACCCCGTTTCGCCTGCTGTTCCCGGATCCGCTCCAGGCTGCCAACCGGGATGGCGTCGATTAAATGACGGGTGTATTGCCGTTGTGGATGGCGATACACCTGTTCAGCCGGACCGATTTCCTCGATTTCTCCCTGGTTCATGACCATGATGCGATCGCTCATGAATTTCACCACACTCAGATCATGGGAGATAAAAATGTAGGTCAGATTGAATTCACTTTGCAGCGACTTCAGCAAGTTCAGCACCTGAGCCTGCACGGAAACATCCAAGGCTGAAACGGATTCATCGCAAATGATGAACTTGGGTTTAAGGGCCAGAGCCCGGGCAATGCAGATGCGTTGTCGTTGCCCCCCAGAAAATTCGTGGGGATAGCGGTTCATTGCACTGGCATCCAAGCCCACTTTTGCCAATAGGTAAATAGCTTCCTGCCGCTGCAAAGTCCGGTTTTTGGGTTTGCTGTGGATCTGCATGGGCTCCATTACCGCCTGGCCCACTGTCATGCGGCCATCTAGAGAACTGAAGGGATTCTGAAAAATAATCTGCATGTCCTGACGTAGGTGCCGTAGTTGCTTAGGCGTCAGGGTCGTGATGTCTCTGCCAGCAAACCAGATCTGACCACTGGCAGCGGGGATCAGTTGCAGAATGGCTCGGGCCAGGGTGGATTTGCCACACCCCGACTCACCCACTAGACCCAGAGTTTCCCCTGGATACACGTCAAAACTAATATTTTTAACGGCCATCAGATACCGTTTAGTGCCGCCCAAAACGCCCCGAATCGGATAAGCCACATTCAGTTGCTTGACGGAGAGTAAGGGTGGTTGTTGCTCCAGTTGGGCCAGCCGCTGCTCCAGTTCGGCCGGGCTGACTTCTGCCATCAGGTTTTCGGCCTGGACGGCATCCATCTGCTTTTCCTGGATCACCACCTCGCCGGATGGGGCCGTGGTGACCTGCATGAAGTCGGAAACTGTGGGCAGTTGGCGTAAGCGTCGGTCTAAGCGGGGGCGACAGGCCAGCAATCCTTTGGTGTAGGGATGCTGGGGATTGGCGAAAATCTGCCAGACCGGGCCGGCCTCGACAATTTTGCCCTGATACATGACGGCAACCTGGTCGGCAATTTCGGCGATGATGCCCAGATCATGGGTGATGAATATCATGGACATGCCCCGACGATCGCGCAGGTCGCGCAGCAAATCCAGAATGGCCGCCTGAACCGTGACATCCAGGGCGGTGGTGGGTTCGTCGGCAATCAGCAAGGAAGGGTTACAGGAGATGGCCATGGCAATCATCACCCGCTGCATTTGCCCACCCGACAATTCGTGGGGATAGCGGTTCAGAAAGGCTTGTTTTTGCTGGCTGATGATGCGGTTTAAGTCAGATTCCGGCGGCAGGGGAGCCCCTGGATTAAGTTGCACAAACTCTTCCACGGCCCGTTGTTTCAGGTCCTCATCATTGGGGAGCAGCCGCACTTCCTGTAAGCGAGCAATTGCCTCCCGCTCTGCTTCAGCCTGGGAAACGCGCTGGTGCAGCCGAATCGCTTCAGTTAGCTGAAAACCAATGGTAAACACCGGATTCAGGGAACTCATCGGTTCCTGAAAGATCATCGAAATTTCCCGCCCCCGGAAGCTTTCCAGTTGTCGATTGGGCAACTTGAGCAAGTCAATCGGACTTTCCTGGTCGCCGTTACCCCAGAAATTGACCGTACCCTGCGCTACCTGACCGGGAGATGGCACCAACCGCATCACCGCCAGGGACGTCACCGATTTCCCAGACCCCGACTCGCCCACAATGCCTAGCGTTTCCCCCCGACGGACCTCAAAGGAAATTCCGTCTACTGCCTGAACCAGCTTGAGATCGGCTGGAAATTGAACTTCCAGATTCTGAACCTGCAGGACGGTGTCGCTCATGAGGGGTGTTACTATCACTAACCTTGGATGGATTGTAACAGCCTCTTTGCGCCCATGTTGTTATGGTCTGACCGGTTTGTTGCTAGTGTTCTGTCAAACCCTAATTTTAAGGTGAACCCATTGGCTCGTAGTCGGCGCTTTAGCGCTGAAGCGCTGACTACAAACCCTAATTTCTAGAGTTGACGCTGCACTAGAAGCAAATAGACCAGGCGACCCATGAAGGTGGATGCCCCTTAAACTGCAGTTTCTTCCACACTGCGGATGGCTGCCTGCCAACCAGAGAGGAAAAACTCAATGCAGGTGTGGCTGAGTTCAATCAAATCGCCATCGTACAGTTGGCAAGGCACCTGGGCCTGAAGACGACGGCGATTGACAAAGGTGCCGTTGCTGCTGCCCACATCCATGATATTGAACCCCCGTTCTGGGCAGTAACTAATCACCGCATGACAACGGGATATAGAGGTGTTGGGAATGCTGATGGCGCAGGTTCGACTCCGGCCAATCAGCCAGTTGGTGGAAAATTCTGTAACGATGGTGTGGCTGGCCTCCGGCAGATTTGTCGTCAGAAATGCCGAATGGCCCATGGCGATCGCCTGGACGTAGTAGGCACTAATCTCGCACCGTTTGGATGCATTGAGCACTGGCTCAATAATAGTGGCTACCCGGCTGATATCGTTGCCACAATCTGCAAATAGGAGTCGAGATATAGCAGGATTCTGAGACAAAAACTTGAGAGCGGACTGGTCAGAATCACCAGAAGACTTTTGATTAAACATAGCAATTATTGGGAAGGCGACTTCTGTGGACTAAAGAGCTGCGAGTGAATGCATGAGTCCCAACCAAATAAACCAAGAAGTCGATGCACCAAAAAAGATAGGCAGCCAATGACGTAGGCCAGCCTTTGACTCAAACGCTCAGCGAACAGACAGGATAAGACAATAAGGGCTTTAGGCGATGGCAACCATCCGCCAAAACAAGAATCGATGCTGGCAATGCGGTCGAACTCAGAGAATCCAGTTCAAGGTGAGAGCCTAAGCACACAGGGGAACACAGGACCAGACGGAGGAATATTCCATATACCTAACCAGCGAATGGATACAAGCTCGAAACTGACGACTATCCGTGAACTTCGGATGAAGTAAGTCGAACTGGTTCAGTGTATTTACGTAGACTAAACCTCAGATTCCCTCTACCTGACAACCGTGCTTCCTGATAGCTTGTTGAAACTTTCACACGCCTGTGGGAGTGAAATGATTTTATGAAGTTCCCATTAACTACAGTCAAAGAAAACCAAGTTGGTTAGCAGCCAGTATCGTGCTAGAACGGCAGGCAGAGTTTCTGACAAAGGGTTTTTGCCGATTTTGTTTGGGGTTAGTTCGATTGAGAGCAGGACGGTTGGATACAGAGTTTGGCCCAGAGAGACTCAGAATCCTCCTTCTGGTAATCAACGGTTGGCTGGGGAATGGGGTCGGTGTTTAACCACTATGATTAAGGTTTGTAGGTGTTTATTGCGTTTACAAAGGTCGCAATCTGTATGACCGTTGATCTCTCTCCGTCCTGTCCGCCAACTGCCTGGCAAACATTATCGATTGAGCAGACGCTACAGCAGCTAGACAGCAATCAACAGACAGGCCTGACGCAGCAACAGGTGGCGGCCAATCTGGAACGATATGGTCTCAATGAGTTAGTGGAGACGGGTAGACGCAGTTCCTGGCAAATTCTGCTGGATCAGTTCACCAATGTCATGCTGATCTTGCTGATTGTGGTGGCGCTTGTATCAGGAATGCTGGACTACATGGATTTGCCCAAAAAGCTGGCGGCGGGGGAGTTGCCCTTCAAAGACACGATCGCCATTCTGGCCATTGTGATTTTGAATGGCTTGTTGGGTTATCTCCAGGAGAGTAAGGCGGAAAAAGATCTGGCAGCACTAAAACGAATGGCGACTTCCCGGGTGCGGGTCGTTCGAGGCGGTTGCACGGTGGAGGTGGATTCCAAGGAACTAGTGCCCGGTGATTTGATCTTACTGGAGGCTGGGGTCCAGGTTCCCGCCGATGGTCGGCTCCTGGAAGCGGCCAACTTCCAGGTGCGGGAGGCGGCACTGACGGGAGAGGCCCATGCGGTCAGCAAGCAGGCTGGGTTGACCCTCTCGCCGGATACGCCGTTGGGCGATCGCGTCAATTTAGTTTTTCAAGGAACCGAAGTTGTTCAGGGTCGGGGGACGGCGGTGGTTACCGGCACCGGCATGGACACCGAGTTGGGCCGCATTGCTTCCATGCTGCAGGCAGTGGAAACGGAAGCGACTCCGCTGCAAAAACGGATGCAGCAACTGAGCCACGTACTGGTTTCTGGAGCACTGGTGCTGGTGGCCCTGGTGGTGATTGGCGGCATTATCCACCTGGGTCTGGATAGCTGGAAGGATCTGCTGGAAGTTTCTCTCAGTATGGCAGTGGCCATTGTGCCGGAGGGGTTGCCAGCGGTGATCACGGTGACCCTGGCGTTGGGCACCCAGCGGATGGTGAAGCGCAATGCCTTGATCCGTAAGTTGCCAGCAGTGGAGACGTTGGGCTCGGTGACGACGATTTGTTCCGATAAGACGGGGACGTTGACTCAAAACAAGATGGTGGTGCAGCAGGTCTATACCAGCAGCAATAGTTTGAAAGTGACGGGAGCGGGGTATGAGCCAACTGGTCAGTTCTTGTCACTCAACGGGGATGGCCAGACAGCCGTGGACGTTGGCGAACAACCGGAACTGTTAAGTCTGCTACTGGCCTGTACGGTTTGTAATGATGCGGTTTTGCAACAGCAGCAGGGCCAATGGTCGATTCTGGGGGATCCGACAGAAGGGGCGCTGCTGACGCTGGCGGCCAAAGCTGGGTTTGAGAAGGACCAGTGGGACAGCAAATTGCCCCGAGTTGCCGAGTTTCCGTTTTCTTCGGAGCGCAAACGGATGAGCGTCATGGTGGAACATGGCGCAACCGATGGCTTGCCCTTGCAGCAGGTGGTGCAGCCGGATGGCTTGCCTCAGTTTTCCCATTTAATGTTCATGAAGGGGTCGCCCGAATTGGTGCTGGAGCGCTGTCAGATGGTTCAGACAGGCACCTCGGCTGTCTTTCTGGCCGAAGAGCAGCGATCGCGAATTTTGGCTCAAAATGATCAGTTGGCGATGAAAGGTCTGCGGGTGCTGGGGTTGGCCATGAAGCCCTTGTCGGAAATTCCCCCCGAAGATACGGATGAGCTGACGGAACGTGATCTGATCTGGCTGGGATTGGTCAGTATGCTGGATGCGCCTCGGCCAGAGGTACGGGATGCGGTGGCCCGCTGTCGGACTGCGGGAATTCGACCCGTGATGATCACAGGCGATCATCAGTTAACCGCCCTGGCTATTGCTGAAGATTTGGGCATTGTGCATCCCGGTGATCGCGTTCTGACTGGGAGAGATCTGGAACGGATGACCCAGCATGACTTGGAGCAGGTAGTCAGCGATATCGGTGTCTATGCTCGAGTAGCTCCGGAGCACAAGCTGTCCATTGTGCAGGCGCTCCAAAAAAAGAACCAGGTGGTAGCCATGACAGGGGACGGGGTGAATGATGCGCCAGCCCTGAAACAGGCGGATATTGGCATTGCGATGGGTATCACGGGCACGGATGTCAGCAAAGATGCCAGTGATATGGTGTTGCTGGATGACAACTTTGCCACGATTGTGGCGGCGGCGGAAGAAGGACGAGTGGTTTACACCAACATTCGCCGCTTCATCCGATATATTTTGGGTAGCAACATTGGTGAGTTACTGACGATTGCAGCAGCGCCGCTGATTGGTCTGGGTGGGGTGCCCCTGTCGCCGTTACAAATCCTTTGGATGAACCTGGTGACCGATGGTTTGCCTGCTCTGGCTCTGGCGGTGGAACCAGCCGACCCCAATGTGATGAAACGGCCGCCCCATGACCCCAAAGAAAGCATTTTTGCGCGTGGGTTGGGCACTTACATGATCCGGATCGGCATGGTGTTGTCCGCGATCGCAATTGGCCTGATGGTTTACGCCTACTCCTACACCCATGCCCATCCGACGGCTGCAGACCCCCGCGGCGATCGCTGGAAAACGATGGTCTTTACCACCCTATGTATTGCCCAGATGGGTCATGCCCTAGCCATCCGCTCGAACAACCGGCTCACCATTGAACTGAATCCGTTTTCCAACCCCTATGTTCTAGCATCGGTGACTCTCACCACTGCTTTGCAACTGTTGCTTATTTACCTGCCCTTTCTGCGCGATTTTTTCAACACTCACTATTTGGACGGTTGGGAATTGGGCGTTTGTTTAGGATTCAGCGCCCTGATGTTTTTCTGGATTGAACTCGAGAAAATCGTCCGCCGAGCCTACCGACGAATGATCCGCCCCCGCAGCAAGGTGGTTGGCTAACCATGTATTTGAGGACGCTGCATCTGCGCCAGTTTCGCAATTACGTGGACCAGTGGGTGGAGTTCAGGGCAGCCAAGACGATTCTGGTGGGGGAAAATGCCCAGGGAAAATCGAATCTTTTAGAAGCGGTAGAATTGCTGGCTCTGTTGCGATCGCACCGGACATCTCGCGATCGCGACCTGATCCGGACAGAGGAACCGCTGGCTCAGGTAACGGCCCAAGTGGAACGGGCCACGGGTGCAGTCGAACTGTCTCTGACACTGCGTAGTAATGGCCGTCGAACCGTTGCCGTGAATGGGGAAACCCTGCGCCGTCACCTGGATTTTTTGGGATATCTCAACGTGGTCCAGTTTTCCAGCCTGGATCTGGATCTGGTGCGGGGCAGTCCAGAACGGCGACGCCATTGGCTGGACTCCCTGCTGATTCAACTGGAGCCGGTTTATGCCCATTTGTTGCAGCAGTATAACCAGATTCTGCGCCAACGCAATGCCCTATTGCGGGAGATGCAGAAAGGCCTGCAGGAAGGCAGCAAGGTAAAGGACTCGCCAGCTTTCTATTGGTCAGACCAGGGGCAGCCAGCAACGGACCTGAAGCCAGATGGGGACAGTGCGCCGATGCACACCAGTCCAACTGCCCCCCTGGATCTGGCTTTATGGGATGCTCAATTGGCGGTGGCTGGCACCCATGTGATTCGTCGTCGCGCCAGGGCCGTCAGGCGATTGGTGCCGCTGGCCCAATACTGGCACCGGGAAATCAGTGGCAGTCGGGAAGAGTTGCAGGTTGCCTATGCGCCGAATGTGGCAATTGAGCAGGATGAGCCGGAGGTAGTCAAACAGGCGTTTCTGGCAAAAATCCAGGACCGGGCGATCGCAGAACGGTTCCAGGGCACCAGCCTGGTGGGTCCCCACCGGGATGAAATCGAGTTCACCATCAATCAAACGTCGGCCCGACAGTATGGGTCGCAGGGACAGCAACGGACGCTGGTCCTGGCTTTGAAGCTGGCTGAACTGGCGCTGATTGAGGAGGTAATCGGCGAACCACCCCTGCTGTTGTTGGATGATGTCCTGGCCGAGTTGGATCTGAACCGCCAGAATCAATTGCTGGATGCAATTCTGGATCGCTTTCAGACCTTAATTACCACCACCCATTTAGGCTCCTTTGATGCCCGTTGGCTGAAATCTGCCCAGATTTTTTCCGTCACAATGGGGCGCCTGACAGCCCAGCCCTTGCTGGGGTCGGTTTGATGCCGCAGCGCAGGCGGACTATGCGGTGACAGCGGCAGCCCAGCGTGATCAGGCGCTGGCAGGGTGATTCGGTACGACGGGTAGGCAGACGGTGAAACTGACCCGACCATCCTGACTGTCGGCTTGAATTGTTCCACCCAAATAGTGGGTTAACCGTTGCACCAGAGCCAGGCCCAGACCTGTTCCCCCTTGTTTCCACTGATCTTGATGGGGAATGCGATAGAACGGTTCAAAAATGCGTTGAATCTGGTCTGGATTGATTTCAATGCCCGAATTACTCACCATCACATGAATGGTGTTGATCTGCGCCCGGATCCGGATCTGGATCTCTTCTCCTGCTGGCGTATATTTGCAGGCGTTGTTGAGCAACTCGACCAAAATGCGACTCAACATAAAGGCATCGGATTGCAGAGTTGGCAAATTTTCGCCGATCTCAACCTGAAGGTGTTGCTGCTGGGAGCGGGTTCGTTCCTGGAAGGTGGCAATGATCGGCATGGCCCACGACTGTAATTCAATGTCGGTCAGGGTGAGCGGGTGGGTGCCCGTACTCAATCGTTGGATGGTGAGCAATTCATCGACTAAGTTGAGTTCTCGATCACACTCCGCTTCCAACATGACCAGATACTGGTTAATGCGATCGGCTTCCGCCAGAGTGCCTTCCTGGAGCACCTGATTCTGCCATTGCCCTAGCGTAATTTCCAGCATATTGGCGATCATCTTGATGGTGGCCAAGGGACTGCGAAGTTCATGGGACACCGTGCTAAGGAAGTCATCCTTCATCTGATGCAAATAAGCCAGTTCCTTCACCTGCTCCTGGGCCGCCTGATATAAGCGGGCCTGCCGAATGGCGATCGCGCAATGGTTGGCGACCTGTTGGACCAGTTGAATTTCCTCCTGATCAAATTCGTGACTCCGACTGGCAAAGATGCGGAGATGGCCTAAATGGCCCTGATCATCAAAAATGGGGCAGATCAGGATTGCTTCTGCACCTCGATTAAGAAACGGCCGGGTGATGCAGAACTGAAAACACCAGCCGCTGTGAACCTGTTGCTCGAATTCCGGAATTTCCGAAATGCTTTCCATGCTTTCCCGGGCATTCACCAGCGTCTGGAAATATTCATGGCACACCATACACCGTTCGGGGGTGCCGTCACACAAAATAGCCTGACAGCAATAAACCCCCAAGACATTGGTGACTTCCTGCATGGCGGTTTCTAAAATCTGGTGCTCGTCCAGACTGTCCCGCACTTTGTCCGTGATTCGTTTCAGCGTGGCTTCAAAGCCCAAAGCCTGTTTGAGCCGGTTGGTTTGCTCCTGAACCTGGATTTCCAGACCCGTCTTCAAACTCTGAATCGACTGCCGCAGGTGGTTTTGCCAGATGGCGATACTCAACAGGTTGGCGATCTGCTTCAGGACAGCAATTTCCGCTGGCTGCCACTGTCTCGCTGACTGGCATTGGTGAATCACCAGCAATCCCCATAAGTGAGAACCCTGGAACAACGGCACACTCACAGCCGCCTGGATCTTGAAAAAAGCCAACAGTTCCTGGGTCGAGGGATCCAGGGACAGACAGGCAATATCAGCGATCGCCTGTTCTTGTCCCCGTTCATATTGTTGTCGGATCGGTTCTCCTGAAAGCAGTTCATTGCGGATTAAAAAGCCCAGCAAAGAGGACGTGTTAGCAGCAGTTGCTTCGGCTACGACCAGACCATTCCAGTCCGGCAGGAAGCGGTACACACACAGCCGGTCGCCCTGCAAGAATTGCTGAAGACTGTTCACGGCTCGGTTGAGCAACACTTCAAGAGAGATACCTTGCTGAATCAGTTGGGCTATCTCCTCCATCACCGCCTCTTTCTGGGTCAGCCAGCGCAGTTGTTGTTCCAGTTGCTCCCGCTCATGGCTGACCTGTTCCAGTCTGTATTGGACAGATGGCAGGACTGGAACCTGCTGCAAGCTACTTTCCCGAATGGTGTTGAGTGGAACAGCAGTTTCAGCGCTGAGACCATCCAGCAGATCACTGTGGCTCAACAGACCAATTAATCTGCCGCTGTCATCCAGGACGCCCAGATTGGCGGTTTGACAGTGGGACATCTTGAGATAGGCCGCATAAAGCGTGTCCTTATAATGCATGCAGACTAAGCGACGGTGGAGGATCGACTGGGCATTCAGGATCGTCAGGTCTCTTTGCTGCGCGATTAAATTCAGGATGTCGGACTCACAAACGATGCCGACTAAATGGGGCGATAGAGCGGCAGTCCAACAGCCGTCGGGGATGTTTCCGTCCTGTCTGCCATCGGTAGCAGGGGGAGAGCCATCGGGTGCTTGCGTAATCAGGATGCAACTCACCTCATGTTGCGCCATCAGTTGCACCAACTGGCGGACTGGCGTGGAGGAGCAGGCGTAGACCAGTTTCCTGGACAGGAATGCCTGTAACGGCTGGGAAAGGTCTGGTGTTTGATTGAAAACGGTTGTTGGGCCGACAATCGGCGGCTGTGACAATACTTTCAACAGTCCCCGCTGAACGCTTTCTGGCGTGACAATGCCCATCAGTTGTCCTTTCTCATCCACCACTGGCAGGTGGCGGGTCCAGTACTGGCCAAACAGCGAGAAGATCTTAAACAAGTTGGGTAATTTGGCGACTGGCAAGGTCAGGACTGGTGGCTTCATCACTTCTGCCACCTTAATTTTGGTCAGGTCAGTCGCTGCGGCAATCAGTCGAATCAGGTCATGGGTGCTAAAGACGCCAACCAATCGACTTTTTTGCATCACCAGAACGTATCCCCCCTGAGAGGCGGCAAGGTTGCTGGTCAATTCAGTCGAGACGATGGTTGAGTGGGGAGCAGACGAGGGGACTGGCAGATCAGGGGGTAGCAGAGGAGAACCAATGGTTGAACGAGAGTATACCATTCCGGCAATCACCTGAACTAAAGGAGTATCAGGTGTAACAATCATTGGATTCCGATCAATGATTGCTTCTAACTCATGGAAAGGGCTAGAAACCGGATCAAGCATTGGGCTGTCCTTTAGAACAGATAGAACAGATGGCCTGACTGGAACACCATCGTTCCACTGCGGGGTATGTAAGGATAGCAGCGTTTAAAAAGGCTAGGAGAAGAGGAAAAACCAGGTGCAAGGGCTGCTTTTTAGCCGGTGGAGATGAAATTTCAACAGGGAATGAATCCAAGGGAGGAAGGGATCCAACTTAATCCAAACAGTGCTGCATGCTATTTCCCCTCGTTCTGAAAGTACTATTTTTTGCAAGGGTGCGATTGAAATGGATGCAGTTTGACACTAGAGTTGAGGATTTTTTACAGGGTGAAATCGCTACTCTCAACATATCTCAATCTGAGTATTTGTTCGTAGGGGGTCACACCCTGAACTGGGTTCCTAGCTTATCTGGCAGGATGTTTGAAGCGTATCATCATTACTGGTTGGGGCCTGCTATAGCGATCCGATCAGGATTGTGAAAGGTTGCCGCAGGAAATCCTTCTCACAAAGCCCTTTCACCATCCAGTCGTTCACAAGTCATTGAGGATTGCTATAGTTGCTCTGGTAAATGGTTTAGACCGAAGGAATTCATGTCTCTGACTCCTGGCGGTTTACCCTGGCGCGATCTAGAGTTTTGGCGATCGCTCTGGCGGGATGTGCGTTTCTGGCGATTTGCGGGTCAGGCGATCGCGGTTGTATTGATTGTGGCCGCTTTGATCTTTTTTGGCAGTAACCTGACCCGTAACCTACAGCAGTTGGGCATCCGCCTCGGCTTTGGCTTTCTCAACTCCCAAGCTGGGTTTACCATCGGGGAAACGGTGATCCCCTACCAACCGTCGGACAGCTATGGGCGAGCCCTGTTGGTGGGGTTGGCCAACTCGTTGCGGGTGATTATTACCGGAATTGTTCTAGCAACAGTGATTGGGGTGGTGGCTGGAATTGCCCGTCTGGCTGACAACTGGCTGGTGCGGCAACTGGCCCTGGTATACGTGGAAACCCTGCGCAATACCCCCCTGCTGTTGCAACTATTTTTCTGGTACTTTGTGGTGTTTCTCAGCCTGCCCAAGCCAGACAATCCCGTGCTTTGGTTGGGGTTCAGCTTCAGCAATGCCGGGATCACCTTGCCAGGCGGCCTCCGCCTGTCGCCGGAATTCACGGCCCTGTTGCTGGGGTTGGTCCTCTATACCGGCACCTTTATTGCCGAAGTGGTGCGGGGTGGAATTCAGTCCGTCCCCAAAGGTCAATGGGAAGCGGCCAGATCTCTGGGCCTGCACCCAGCCCAAACCATGCGACTGGTGATTCTGCCCCAGGCCCTACGGACAATCGTGCCGCCGCTGGGCAACCAATATCTCAACCTGGCCAAAAACTCCAGTTTGGCGATCGCTGTCGGCTATCCCGATCTTTACGCCGTAGCTTCGACGACCTTCAATCAGACCGGGCGGGCCGTGGAGGTGATGATCCTGATTTCCCTCACCTATCTGACCATCAGCCTGATCATTTCCCTGGGGCTGAATCTCTATAACCGCAGTGTGCAGTTGGTGGAACGATAAGTATGCCATTGCAGCCTAGCTCAGCACCGCAACAACCGCTCCAATTGGCCAGTCGCTGGTTGCGACGTAATTTGTTTAGCAACTGGTGGAACAGCCTACTAACGATTGTTTGCCTCTGGGTGTTGTATCGATTGGGAGCGGGATTTTGGCTCTGGTTGACGACCAAGGCCCAATGGACTGTTGTGATGCAGAACTGGCGACTGTTTTTGGTTGGCCGTTATCCGGTGAATCAGTCCTGGCGCCTGTGGCTGGTGCTGGCCATTGTGTTGGGCATGACGGTCTTCTGGATTTGGGGTAGCTTGACCAAACGAACAGCCAGACGGGACTGGTTCAATCGCCTGGCCTGGGGGCTTTATCCCCTGGCGTTTGGTCTCTGTCTCTGGTTGATTGGTGGCGGCTGGGGCTTAGTTAAAGTCGATACTAGTCTATGGAATGGCTTATTGCTCACCCTACTGGCAGCGACCATCAGTATTGTGCTGGCCTTTCCCCTGGGGGTGTTGCTGGCCTTGGGGCGTCAAAGTGCCCTGCCGGTGTTGCGCTGGTTTTGCACGGCCTACATTGAGGTGATTCGGGGCTTGCCCCTGATCGGCATTTTGTTCATGGCCCAGGTGATGTTGCCTTTGATCCTGCCAGGACAGATCCGGTGGGATCGGGTGGTGCGGGCGATCGCGGGTTTGGTGCTGTTTAATGCCGCCTATCTGGCGGAAAATGTCCGAGGTGGCCTGCAGGCAATTCCTCGGGGGCAGGTGGAAGCGGCTAAAGCTCTGGGGTTGAGCATTCCCAAAACCCTGATCCTGATCGTGTTGCCCCAGGCGATTCGGGTGGTGATTCCGGCGATCGTGGGCCAGTTTATTTCTCTGTTCAAAGACACTTCTCTGCTGGCTCTGTTTGCCTTGCTGGAATTAACCGGTATGGCCCGCTCAATCCTGGCCCAGCCCCAATTTCTGGGGCGTTATGCTGAAGTTTACTTATTCGTGGGTGTCATCTACTGGCTGTTCTGCTACGCCATGTCCCAACTGAGTCGTCGATTGGAACGACAGCGGGGATGAGGGCCAGTGTTCGTCATCGATCTAGGGCGAACGGCGTCCCCATCCATTTCCATGGCGCACCAGATTTTTTTTGCAGGAGGCAACCGATTAGGAAAAAATGAAAAGGATGCAATTGCGGACAATCTCTGTTTAATAGAGTCGAAATGGCTGCGATGCCAAAGGCGCCCTCTCTGAATTAGCGA
>CAZBTL010000010.1:32146-34109 GCA_964494755.1 uncultured bacterium
GTTTAATAGAGTCGAAATGGCTGCGATGCCAAAGGCGCCCTCTCTGAATTAGCGATTTTTTTGAAAGGTATGGCACTCATCGTCCAAAAATACGGCGGCACTTCGGTTGGAACAGTTGAGCGGATTCAGTCCGTGGCCCAGCGAGTTTGGCAAACGGTTCAGGCGGGTAACTCTCTGGTAGTGGTGGTTTCGGCCATGGGCAAGACCACTGATGGCCTGGTCAAGCTGGCCAATGAAATTTCCCCCAACCCCAGCCGCCGGGAAATGGATATGTTGCTGTCCACTGGGGAACAGGTGACCATCGCCCTGCTCAGTATGGCCTTACAGGAATTGGGGCAACCGGCGATTTCGCTGACGGGGGCCCAGGTGGGCATTGTGACGGAAGCAGAACATACCCGGGCCCGTATCCTGCGGATTGAGACGGAGCGTCTGGAGCGTCATTTGCAAGAAGGGAAAGTGGTGGTGGTGGCTGGTTTCCAGGGAATTAGCCGCACCGATGACCTGGAGATCACTACCCTTGGTCGGGGCGGTTCGGACACTTCAGCCGTGGCCCTGGCAGCGGCTTTAAAGGCGGACTTTTGCGAGATTTACACCGATGTGCCAGGCATTCTGACGACGGATCCGCGACTGGTGCCGGAAGCCCAACTGATGGCTGAAATTACCTGCGATGAAATGCTGGAATTGGCCAGTTTGGGAGCCAAGGTGCTGCATCCCCGGGCGGTAGAAATTGCCCGCAATTTTGGGGTGCCGCTGGTGGTGCGTTCCAGTTGGAGCGATGAGCCAGGTACCTGGGTCACCTCACCAGCCCCCCAACCGCGATCGCTGGAGGGGTTGGAACTGGCCCGTGCCGTTGATGCCGTGGAATTCGATACCGATCAGGCCAAGGTGTCGCTGTTGCGGGTACCCGATCGCCCAGGGGTGGCGGCCCGTTTGTTTGGCGAAATCGCCACCCAGGATCTGGATGTGGACCTGATCATCCAATCCATCCATGAAGGCAATACCAACGATATTGCTTTTACCGTTACCAAAAATTCCCTGAAGCGGGCGGAAGCGGTTTCCAGTGCCATTATCCCGGCTCTCTGTGGTGGCGGCAGTGTGGGGGACGCCGAAGTCATGGTGGAGCAGAAAATTGCCAAGGTGGCCATTGCTGGAGCCGGAATGATTGGCCGTCCGGGGGTGGCAGCCCAGATGTTCTCGACCCTAGCGGCGGCAGGGATCAATATTCAGATGATCTCGACCTCTGAGGTGAAGGTCAGTTGTGTGATTGATGCTGGGGACTGTGATCGGGCAATCGCGGCTCTCTGCCAGACCTTTGAGGTGACCAACTCGCCAGTTCTGGGACCTGAAAGCTTGGGACACCGGCCAGACACGGGCGATCGCCAGCCGCCCGTGCGAGGGGTGGCCCTGGATCGCAACCAGGCCCGTCTGGCTATTCGGGCCATTCCTGATCAGCCAGGGATGGCGGCCAAAGTCTTCCAACTATTGGCTTCCCGAAATATCAGTGTGGATATGATTATCCAGTCCCAGCGCTGCCGGGTGGTGAATGGGGTGCCAACCCGTGATATTGCCTTCACGGTTGCCCGTGGAGATGGGGAAGCGGCCCGAACCGTGGTGCAGGAAGCGTCGCAGGAACTGGGTTGTGGCGAAATTGTGCTGGACGCCGCGATCGCCAAAGTCAGCATTGTCGGTTCTGCCATGGTGGGTCAGCCAGGGGTGGCCGCCCGTATGTTTGCTGCCCTGGCCGAACAGCAGATCAATATCCAGATGATTGCCACGTCGGAAATTAAGATCAGTTGCGTGGTGAATGAGGCAGATGGTGTCAAAGCCCTCCAGGTGATTCATTCCGCCTTTGGCCTATCGGGCAGCCAGAAAATTGAAGTTCCGGCTTGATCTGACTACAACTGAGGGCCACCCTGACTTCCGGGGTGGTTCTCCTGATGAGCCAGCTCAATCTAGCTTTAAC
>CAZBTL010000011.1:0-33466 GCA_964494755.1 uncultured bacterium
TTTTTCCTGAAACGCTCTTGAGCTTGCGGATCAGCTACAGGGACAGAGGGCCAGCAGAGAACCCAACGTCATTCCAGCGATCGTTCCAGCAATGTCGCCCATAGAAAATCCCCCGACTCCATGCGTCAGAGTCAGGGGATGCAGATCCGAATGGGAGATTAGCGAACCAACAAGACAACAATCAATTAGGCATCGGGCAGCAGGCTGCTGGCGTAGGCATCGGCAACCTGAAATGCTGGAACCCGAGTATTGTGATCAATCGGGGTGCCGGTAACGGCTTCGGACAGCTTCTCAAAGGAGGCCGAACGCCAGTTGCGCTCGTGAATCGGCTTAGTCTGCTCACCCCGGAAATAAGCTTGAGTTCCCAACACTGCTGCTGCGATCCATCCAGTCAGGAATACGGCGATTAGAAGAGTCATGACGGCCTCCATGTAAATCTTTGTTGCTTTATGTAAATAAATGTAACAGATCGACACTGGAATTGCCAGTTTGATCAGGTGGGTAGAAGTCCGATCTGTTTGGGGCGGTTCTCCGATCTTATGGGGGAAGGGGTTTGGAATTTTTGTAGAACATTCGTTCTGCTTTGTGGTATGACTGATAGAAGGGGTGACATTTCTGTGCAAGAAGTCGCCTAGAGGCTAAACTAAACACTGACTTTTCCCTTCTGTGGATGACTTGGACAGGCTGTGTATATCAAGCGCCTGGAACTGACTAACTTCAAATCCTTTGGGGGTACCACTGCTATCCCATTTCGACCAGAGTTCACCGTCATCTCTGGGCCCAATGGGTCTGGAAAGTCAAATCTGATTGATGCGTTGCTGTTTTGTCTGGGGTTGGCTGGTTCCAAGGGGATGCGGGCTGAGCGTTTGCCCGATTTGGTCAACCATGGTCAGAGTTCACGTAATCGCTCCACGGTCGAAGCGAGTGTGACGGTCACGTTTGACCTGACCGATGAGCCGGAACTGCTGGATGAAGTGATAGAACGTCAGTTAAACGGCGATGGGGTTGCCCCTGCTGGGGCGGCGACCAATGGTCATGGTCCTGAAGTCAATGGTTCTTCCGCGGCGGCGTCTGCGGCTGAGGAACTGCAGGAAATCCGAGAGTGGAGTGTGACCCGAAAATTGCGGGTGACCCAGCAGGGCACCTACACTTCCAATTACTACATCAATGGTCAGCCTTGCACGTTAACGGAGTTGCACGAAGAGCTGAACCGGCTGCGGATCTATCCCGAGGGATATAACGTGGTGCTGCAGGGGGATGTGACCCGGATTATTTCCATGAACCCTCGGGAGCGACGCGAGATTATCGATGAGCTGGCTGGGGTGGCAACTTTTGACCGCAAAATCGACCAGGCCAAAGAAAAGCTGGATGCGGTAAAAGACCGGGAAGATAAGTATCACATTGTTGAAAAAGAGCTAATCGACCAGCGCGATCGCCTGGCCCAGGACCGGATTAAAGCGGAGAAGTACAAAAAACTGCGAGAAGAGGTTCAACGCAAAGAGCAGTGGGAGGTTGTGCTGCGCTACCGGCAGGTGGCCCGGGCAGTTGAGAAGTTGCAGGCGCAAATTGTCAAGGGCGAGCAGGAATCGGCTGACTTGTTGGAGCAATTGGCTACCCTGGCCACGGCCATCCAACAAGACACGGTTGAGCTGGAAAAGCTGAATGCCCATGTCAAATCCCTGGGGGAAGAGGAGCTATTAGCCCTGCAGGCAACATTGGCCAGTCGTGAGGCCGAATTGCGTCAGTTGCAGCGCCAGGAGCAGGACTGGCAAACCAGTCGGCAAGAACTGGAGGCCAATATGGCTCGGACTCAGCAAGAGTTGCAGGAGCAGACCCAGGCCCTGGAAGCGATAGTGGCTGAGCAGCGGGGAATCCAGGAGCGGGATCTGGTAGCCCTGCAACAGCAGCGCGATCAGGCCCGTCAACGGCTGGACGCCCAACGGGAAGCGGCCAATGCTTCGGCAGACCACGCGGAAACCTGGATGCAGGAACATACGGCGCTGCGCCACCAGATTGAAACCTTGTTGCAAACGCTAGAACCGCAGCGCACGGAACAGGCCCAGTTGCAGGAACGGTCTGTCCAGTTAGAGCGCCAGATTCAGGAACAGGAGCAGTCTGTAGCGGGATTGGAGCAACGGTTGGCGGAGACCCGTAGCCGACGGGAAGAAGCTGGGCGATCGCAGACGGCCTTGCAAACCCAGGTGCAATCCCTGGCGGCCAGGTTGGCGGCAGCGGAAGAGGAAGTGCAGATTCAGCAGGAAACCCAGACCCGGTTGCTGCAGGAACAGCGGGACAAGCAGCGGCGGCTGGACAAACTGGAGGCCCAAACCCAGGCCATGCAGGAGGCTCAGGGAGCCTATGCCACCCAGGTCATTCTGAAGATGGGCTTGCCGGGTGTGTGTGGTCTGGTGGCCCAACTGGGGCGGGTCGATCCACGCTATCAATTGGCGCTGGAAATTGCCGCTGGGGGTCGGTTGGGCCAACTGGTGGTGGAAGATGACTCGATCGCGGCGGCGGCGATTGAAGTGTTGAAGCAACGCAAAGCCGGTCGGGCCACCTTCCTGCCCCTGAACAAAATCCAGGCTGGTCGAACGCCGAACCGAGATGGGCTGCGATCGCTGACCGGCTGTGTGGACTATGCCTTTAATCTGATTGACTTTGAGCCCCGTTACCGGGATGTGTTTGCCTATGTCTTCGGTAACACGGTGGTGTTTGAGACCCTGAACGATGCCCGTCGCCATCTGGGACAATATCGCAGTGTGACCCTGGATGGGGAACTGCTGGAAACCAGTGGGGCTATGACCGGCGGCAGTAGCAATACCCGCTCCACCCTCCATTTCGGCACCGTGGATACCAGCGAATCCGCCGAGGTGCGGGAACTGCGCGATCGCCTGCAGGAAATTGAACAGATCCTGCAACACTGTGAGAACAGTATTCTGCGGGCCTCCCAGTTGGTCAAGGAACGCACCCAGGGCTTGATGGAGGTGCGCCAGCAACATCGGGAAAGTCAACTGCAATGTGGCCAGTTGGAAACCGAACTACAAACCCTAGAAGGCAATCTGAACCAACTGCGGCCCCAATTGGAGCACCATCGTCAGGAATTAGAGGCCGCCCGTATTCGACTGAAAGCCCTGGAAACCGATATCCCGACCCAGGAAGCTAACCTCAAACAGTTACGTCAGACCCTGGTGGAGCTGGAACAGTCCCAGAGTCACAGTGAGTGGCAGCAAATTCAGGCGCTACTGCGGGATCAGGAAGCGGAACTGAACCAGCGGGAACTGGAGCTTCGGGCGGTGGAACAGCGCTTGCAAGACCTGGAAAATCAACGCCAGCGCAGCGAGGAAAAAATTAAGGCCAGCCAGCAACGGTTGCAAGACTTTCGCAACCAGCAAACCTCCCAACTGCAAACCCAGTCCCGCTTGGGTCAGCAACAGGCGGAGTTGCAAGCCCAAATCGACACGACTCAGACCGCCCTGGCCGAGTTGGAACGGCGGTTGGGAACCGAAAAACAAGCCCGTGATCGGGCGGAACGGCAACTGCGCGATCGCCAGCAGCAGCACCAGCAACTGGAGTGGCAACGGCAGAAAGTCCTGGAAAGCCAGCAAACTCGCCAGGCGGAACTATTATCCTTGCAGAGCCAATTGCAGGAACGGCAGCAGGACTTGCCCGATCCCCTGCCGGAGATTCCGCCGGAGGTGGAAACCCTAGACTTGGCGGCGCTGGAGCATGAAATTCGCTCGCTGCAAAAGCGGATTCAGGCAATGGAGCCTGTCAACATGTTGGCGCTGGAAGAATACGAGCGTACCCAAACCCGGTTGCAAGAGCTGAGTGAAAAGTTGCAGACCCTGGAAGAAGAACGGACCGAACTGCTGTTGCGGATTGAAAACTTTACCACCCTGCGGCAGCGGGCTTTCAAAGAAGCCTTTGATGCGGTTAATATCAATTTCCAGTCCATCTTTGCCACCCTGTCCGAAGGGGATGGCTTTCTACAACTGGATGATCCCCAGGATCCGTTTAATGGCGGCCTGAATCTGGTGGCCCATCCCAAAGGTAAGCCGGTTCAACGTCTGGCCTCCATGTCCGGGGGAGAAAAATCGCTCACGGCCCTCAGCTTTATTTTTGCCCTGCAACGCTATCGTCCCTCCCCCTTCTATGCCTTCGACGAAGTTGATATGTTCCTGGATGGGGCAAATGTGGAGCGATTAGCTAGAATGATCAAACAACAGGCTCTGCAAGCCCAGTTTATTGTCGTTAGTTTGCGCCGTCCGATGATTGAGTCGGCCCAGCGGACAATTGGGGTAACCCAGGCGCGGGGAGCCCACACCCAGGTCTTAGGAATTGATTTGACTGCCCAACGTGTCTCTTCCTAAGATGTCGCTTCATAAGATTTGATATAGTGATCAGGACTTGCGATCAGGATTCAGGACAATAATGACATCTGCAGAAATCCGCCAACGCTCAGATATTCTTGGAACTCTGGTAGTTACGCGCGACACGGGGAAGAAACTGGGAGTGGTCAGCCAACTCTGGGTTGATATTGACCAGCAGGAAGTGGTTGCGCTCAGTTTGCGCCCTAACCTGCTTTATGGCACTCCCCAACCCATGCTTCTGAGCAGCATCCGGCAGATTGGCGATGTCATCCTGGTTGATGATGAAGATGTGATTGAGGATCTGGACGTTGAAGCCTACAGCAATCTGATTAACTGTGAAGTCATCACTGAAACGGGCGAACTTCTGGGCAAGGTTCGGGGCTTTAAGTTTGATGTGGACAGTGGCAAGCTGACCTCACTGGTGATTGCCTCTATTGGCCTGCCGTTGATTCCCGATCAGGTAGTCAGTACCTACGAATTGTCTGTGGATGAGATTGTCAGCAGTGGACCGGATCGGCTGATTGTGTTTGAAGGTTCAGAAGAACGGCTGGTGCAACTCAGTGTCGGGTTGCTGGAGCGGCTGGGAATTGGCCGACCAGCCTGGGAACGGGATGAAGAAGATAGCTATGTGATGCCGACCCGGATTGAAAATCAGTTGGGGACGGGGCTACGGACGCCGGTTGCCACTCCGGTGCGGCAGCGAGAGCCAATGGTGCAAGAAACCTGGGATGAGGATAATTGGGGTGAGCCGGAGCCGCGCCAGATTCGTCAGGCTCAACGGCGGGCCGAACCGCTTTACTACGAAGAAGAAGAAGAAGAGGAGAACTGGAGTGAGGCCTCCGATCGCGATCGCTACGACGATCGGCCCGGTCGGGCTGAACCGGAGTCCTATCGGGATGTGGACTATGAAGAGTATGAGGATGATTTAGAAACCGACGCCTGGGCGGATAAGGATGCGCCCCCCTACGAAGCGCCCAAGATTAACATCCCAGAAAAAACCAAGACGCCGGAGTACGAGGAAGAAGGCTATTAAATGGCCTGATCGTTGTTAAGCCGAAGCTTCTGGCAGCGATTCACCGGCGTCCGTTTGAGAGCGTTGATTGCTGGCTGCGGCAACCGGCAGGGTAAACCAGAAGGTTGCACCCTGGCCTGGTTTGCTTGACGCGCCAATCTGGCCGCCGTGGGCCTGGATAATCTGACGACACAGGTAAAGTCCCAGTCCCAGTCCGGCTGAGCGGCGATTACGGCTGCTTTGGGCATAGCGTTCAAATAATCCCTGGCACTCCTCGGGGGGCATGCCGACGCCGTTGTCCTGTACTGTGTAGCGCACCGACCCATCCTCTAGTCTGGCTTGCAAGTTGATACTCAAGCCAGGGGGATTGTGTTTCAGGGCATTGGTCAACAGATTTTCCAGCACCCGCCGAACGCTGTCCGGGTCAGCATACACCAGGGGCAGGTCAGGGGGCAGGTGATTGTTCAGGCTGGCTCGACTTTCCTCCAGTAAGGGGGCTAAGGCTTTGACTGTCTGGCGGGTCAGTTTTCCTAGGTCGATGGGTTCGCGGTTCAGCGTCAGACCTTTGACGTCTGC
Source organism: uncultured bacterium (assembly GCA_964494755.1). GTDB lineage: Bacteria > Cyanobacteriota > Cyanobacteriia > Leptolyngbyales > Leptolyngbyaceae > CAZBTL01. The sequence goes on from CAZBTL010000011.1 coordinate 5,959, forward strand.
AGAATGGGCTTCCAGGATGGAGTTAATCATCTGGATCTGGCGATCGCCACTTTCCACCATCTGATCCAACACCGGACGGGGCAGGGAAATGACGTCACCAGACTTGCGCTGCAAATTTTTCAACACCAGTTGCATGCCCATCACGGGCGTCCGCAAATCGTGGGAAATGGCATGCAGAAAGTCATCCTGCCGCTGGCTCAGGCGTTGTAATTCCTGCATCTTTTGTTCCAGTTGGGCGGTGCGCTCTTGCACCTGTTGTTCCAGACTGGCATTCAGCGCCTGCACCTGCTGATACAACTCGGCTTGCTGAATCGCGATCGCTACCTGATTGGCCAGTTGGGTTAGCAGATCCACTTCAAAGTCGGTCCAATGGCGGGGACTGGAGCACTGATTGACAATCAAGACGCCAAAGAGCTGATCGTTGACCAGAATTGGCACCCCTAAACTGGCCCGAATTTGGCAACGGGCATAGTATTCGGCCATAGGGGGTGGCAGATCGGGCTGACGGGTGTCCGGCACCACCCGCAGGTGTCCCTGTTCAAACAAAGCCCGAACTTCGCGCAGATAAAAATCCTCACCAATCCAGACCAGAATGGATCCCCATTCCGGCGCAGCGGATTCAGCCAGGATCTGGCCCTCCCAATCGGACCGGATCTGGCCGATAAACACCCGATCTGCCTGTAAAAACTGCCTCACCTCTGCCACGGTAGTGGTGAGGATCTGGTCCAGGTTAAGTGATCGCCGGATGCGCAGGGCGATTTGACCTAACAGGCGATCGCGATCGGCGCCTGCTTTCAGCTTGGTTTCAGTTTCTACTTGTTCGGTGATATCCCTCAGTGTGGCTAGCAGGTGGGGTTTACCGCCATAGGCGAAGAGCGTTCCCCGCACTTCCACCGGAAAGGGGGTGCCATCTTTTCGCAAATCCATAGCCCGACAGTGAAAGGGCAAACCAGCTTTCACCGTAGCAATGTACTGCTCGAACAAGGGATAGCTGGAGGGATGGATAAAGGCGTAGGGATGCAGGCCGACAAACTCCTCCGGCGTAAACCCATGCATGGCGCAGCAGGCTGGATTGGCCGCCACGACCCGTCCCGTTTCCGGGTCATTAATAATCAGTCCATCACTGACGGCCTCGAAAATGCTGCGGTATTGTTCCTCCGCCTGGCGCAGTTGCTCTTCCGCCCGTTTGCGATGGGTGATATCCTGTACAATCACCAGGACTTCTTCGTGACCAGACAGCACTAACCGGGCTTCATAGTGCCGCGGTTCCTGGGCTGGCGGTGGGGCTGGCAGTTCATATTCGCAGGTTTGCAGGGTTCCGGTCTCCAGGGTCTTCTGAATTGTATCCAGACACAATTGGGCCACGGCTGGCGGCAGAAAGTCCTGGACAGTGCCACCAATGACTGATTCTGGCTGGACGCCCCGTTCCAGATCCTCCTGATTACCAGCAAAATCCAAATAAACCCCCTGCCGGTTAACCCGAAACATGCGATCCGGAATAGCATCCAAGATGGCCTGATAGCGGGTTTGGTTGGGGTCGCCGCTGGTCTGCTGCTGGGCCAAAATTGTCTGGAGCTGCTGGAACGCCGCTTCATCCCGGCAACAGGCACGTAACGCATGGAGTGTCTGGTCATCAAGCCTCATGGGACTCACCAGGGGGGAACGGGCCCGGACGATCGCGCCGCAGGTGGTGGTGCTTGACCTTGGTAATCCAGCCCTGACTGCAGTTTAGAACCTCTGCATAGGATAAGTCTGAATCTGGCACCAAGTCCAGAACAAATGGCTGAAACCACAGGGGAAACCACTGATATTAGGAGGCAACTGGGGCTCAGCCGCAGGAAAAACTCCAGGTTCAGCCAGCCGCCGTGGGGCAAGGCATAGTCGGAGAGTTCCCGCAGGGCATAGGCGTTGATAACTCTTTGCTGGAAAAAGGCCGGTAACAGGTGGGCCCAATCGTCCTGATACTGATCCAACAACTGGTCCACAACCGACCCATCTTCCAGAGAGGCATTAATGTACCGTCAGAAAAGTGGGTCGGCAGGTCGGATTTCTTTTGCCGACCAGCGGTGTTGGTGAGCGTGTTTCCTGTCTGCTAAACTCCTTCAGGGAAAGGCCGAGCCCTGATGCCAGAATTGTCCATTCGGGGCGGCAAAAGGATGCTTCTCCTTTCAAAGTTGGCTGATCCACCCGTCATCCATCTGAGATAATAACGAATCTCCTGATCTCGACCATGAGGCAGGAAAAACGGACCTCGATTATCGTCTCGTCCTTTGGGTATAGAAGACAACCATGAATCAGATTGAGGTTCGGTTAGCCCGGATGCCCGAGGAATTGACTCTGGTCCATCGCATTCGTTACCTGGTGTTTCAACTTGAGCAAGGCGTTGATCCCACAACGGAGTTTGATGGCAAAGACGCTAACGCGGAACATTTATTGGCCAGCATTAGTGGCAAACCAGTTGGCACGGCTCGTATCCGTTTTCTTACCCCCCAAATGGCCAAGCTGGAACGTCTGGCTGTTTTATCAGAAGTAAGAGGATTGGGCATTGGCCGTAAAATCGTAGAAAATATTGTGGACTTTCTATCAGAGAAAAATGTGCAAGTTTTGCTAGTCCATGCCCAGCAGCAGGTTCAAGATTATTATCTGCGATTCGGATTTGAGCCGGAGGGGCAAGTTTTTGAGGAAGCGGGGATTCCCCATGTCAAGATGAAAAAACTGTTGTGCTAGCAGGTTCGGATGGGTGCTTGGAAGACGAAAGAACCTTGGATAAAGGCGTTGCCGCTGCTCGGTGGTCTCTGGGTGCTAGCTGCATTGGTAGACCGCCTGTGGTTTGTGCTGGATCAGAATGTTCCCGCCTGGGATCAGGCTGACTATTTGAATGGGGCGCTGAACTACTGGCGAGCCCTGAAAACGGCGCAGTTTCTCTCCCACGATTGGTGGGTGGAATTTTGGCAACTCTCAACTAAAATTCCGCCTTTGGGTTATTTACTGACGGTTCCCTATCTGAATCTGTTTGGGCCGGGAATCGATCAGAGTACGCTGGTCAATCTTTTCTACACGGCGATTCTGCTGGGATCGGTCTATGCTCTGGGTTGCTATCTGTTTACAGTCACCGTTGGGCTGTGGGCGGCCGGATTCTGCTTGCTGATGCCTGCCCTCTATGTGGCGCGCCTGGACTATTTGCTGGACTATCCCCAGGCTGCCCTGGTAGCGCTTTGCTTTACCTGCCTCACTTTCTGGCGGGGAGAAAGTCAGCGTTCCCTAACCTGGCAGAAACTGCAACCCGATGCCTTGCTGGGAGTGGGCTCCTCCGCGATCGCGCCTGCTGTGACCCATCCTGTGATTACTGGATTTGTCAGATCGGCCTGGCCTGCCTCCTGGCAAACTGTGGAGCAATTTCTGTCGGTCTTCCGTGCCTGGGTTTTGGCGCTTGTGACAGGCCTGACCTTGGGTTTGGCTTTGATGGTTAAACAACCCTCCTTGCTGTTTCTGCTGGTGCCATTTGTCTGGGCCGGGGGAGAGACGATCGGTCAGCGGGCCTGGAACCGTCTCGGCCAGTGGGGACTGGCCATTCTATTAGCCAGTCTGGTGATCTACCCCTGGTATCGCACCAACTGGTTGCTGATGCTGTCTGCTTCTAAGCGGGCCACGATCGATTCCGCCGTCCTGGAGGGAGATCCGTCACTGGCCAGTCTAGATGCCTGGATGTTTTATCTCAGGTTGCTGCCGGGCATGGTTTCCTGGCCGTTACTGCTGGTGCCTCTGCTGGGGCTGTTGTTTTTCTGGCGCAGGTCGCGGGTCAGTAGTCTGGGCAAGGATAAGGCCGACTTTGATCCCAAACCCAAGGATTACCAGCAACAACTGTTTGCCTCCAGCCAGCGATCGCTGCTCTGGCTGCTGCTCTTTTTGGTGGGTAGCTATCTGCTGTGCAGCCTCAACGTCAACAAAGATGCCCGCTATTTCATGTCTGGATTGCCAGTGCTGGCGGTTATCCTGGCCTATGGGTTTAGTTTGTTGCCACGCCAATGGACCTGGTTGCGTTGGGGCGCCATCGGCCTCTGCCTGGTGTTAATGGTGGGCAATTTATTTCCCATTGCGCCAGTGGCGATGCGTCAGCGGCTGCAGTCGCCCTATCAGCATTACCCCTACATGGGCCCTGCCTGGCCCCATGCCCAGGTTGTAGCAGCCATTGTGCAAGCTGAACCTTACCTAGCATCGACGGTTGGGGTTATTCCCTCGACGGCTCAGATTAACCAACACAATGTCAACTATTTTGGTCGGTTGAACCAGTTTCAGGTGACTGGCCGACAGGTCGGAACGCGCCAGAAGTTTGTACCTAAAGATGTGCGATCGCTGTCCTGGTTCTTGACTAAGACGGATAATCAGGGCTCCATCCGGCAAAAAGAAGCCCAATCCGCGTTGATGCAGGCGGTGGAAGAGGGGGTTGACTTTCGGCTGCACCAAGCCTGGCCGCTCCCCGATGGCAGTGCTTTGAAGCTGTTTCGTCGGCAGGCGCCACTGATTGAAGTCAAGCCCGTTGCCGAACGTTCCCCAATTCCCGATGGCGCACCCATCCGGTTGGAAAAGGTGACCGTTCCCGATGCTGCGCCACCAGGACAGGCGATTCCGGTTACCTATCAGTGGTATGGCCCCTGGAATGCCCTCCAGTCTGGGTTGGTGGTTCTGACCTGGCAAAAGCAGGGCCAATCGCCGAAAGCCAAACAGGCCAGATGGTTTCATGACCATGCGATCGCCATGGGTCAGTTGGCGTCCCAAACTTCGGAAGCCAGACTCAACCGGCCTTTCCAGGTGATTGAACAGACTGCCATGTTGCCGCCAAACAAGTTGCCCAGCGGCACCTACACCCTACAAGCCACCTACCTGGACCGCAAAACTGGTCAGGCAACCCCCCTGGCGGTTCCACCTGTCAGCCTCAAAATTGAGCCCAATGCGACTCCCAGCCCAGCCCCGGAACTAGATCTGGTCACCCAACTGCGTAACCTGGCGGCCTATCTGCCCCAGGGCCCCCAAGCCCTGGATCGGGTATTTGATGAAATTGGCCGGATCAACCAGTACGGCAATTTGGACTATATTGACCAGACGCGCCAGGCAATGGAATATCGCTTAAAGCAGGAACCAGACCATCGCATTTTCAATTACACGCTGGCCCTGGCCAATGTGCTGGATCAAAAAGTCGAACCAGCGATCGCCGCACTACAGCGGGTGGTGCAGGTTGATCCCAAAAATCCGTTTGCCCATGCCTATCTGGCCTTTGTCAACCTGTACGATTTCCGGGCTAGTACGGCCCAGGCCGCGTTGAAAGACGCTCTGGCCCTGGATGCCAAGGCTCCAGAACTGTATGGCTTGAGAGGCATCGCCTCTTTGATGCAAGGGAACCTGATGGCAGCCTGGCAGGATATTCAAACCTATGAGGCAGCCCAGAAGCAGCAGAAGCAAAAAAGCTGACGGGCCAAGTTGAACACTGGGCCACCAAAAGCATCCAAGCAGTGCTGTCCCCTACGCTCAACCTCTGGCCTAACCGCCCAACAGAGGAAACTCCTGACAGAGGGTCCACCGCTGGCCGTTGTGGATTAGCAAGGTTAGCTGAGCCACGATGAATTCATGCTCAAACGGCTGGTCCCGGAATTCGGCCCAGGCAGCTTTAAAGTGCGATCGACTCAGATCCCGGAAGCCAACGGTCATATGGGGGGCAAATGGCCGGGTCTTGGCACGCGGATCCGTCAGTCCCAGGGTTGCTTCTGTATGCGCCAGCAACGCTTGATGCAGATTTTGCAGTTCCGGCGTGACCACCACATCCACAAACACAACTCGGGGGGGGAAAGCACCAAAACCAGACAGCTTGACGGTCAAGGGGGGCTGATGGCTGGCAAACTGGGTCAGTGCTTGGCTGACTGCGGGTAACTCTGCTATCAGCCACTCGAACGGCGGTTGCAAGGTGATGTGGGGTGGAGACTTCAGCGCCGCTCGACTATCGTAGCGATGGGCAAAGATTTGCTTAATTGCAGTTACTTCATCCTGAATCGCCTGCGGTGGTAACAGCGCAATGAAAAACCGCTTTAAATCCTGTTTCACCATTTTCACCTCTGGTGATGTCGAAGCAAAGTAGACCCTGAATTACAGCGATCGTAGTCTTTCGGGCGACGCTAATCTTGCTCTTGGTCAAGTCGTTTTTCGGGTCGAGCTTCCATAGCTGGCCATAGCTAAGATCCCACATACAATCTTTCGCCCCTGTTATACGGTTGGCCGTCAGGAATGAAAACTATCCCCCGGCTGATGGGCGTCAGTGCAATGCTGATAATCATCTGGCACTATGGACTATGGTCCCTTCCATTGCAAGCTATGTCTGAGTCCAACCAGTCATTTGTGTATCCTGCCAGCGCTACAGTTGATCAGGTGGATACGTACCACGGCATTCCTGTGGCTGATCCCTATCGCTGGCTGGAAAATCCGGATTCACTGGAGTCCCGCGCCTGGATTGAGGCTCAGAACCAGTTAACCTTTCAGTTTCTGAGCGAAATTCCGGCTCGCGATCGCATCCGGCAACGACTGACCCAATTGTGGGACTTTGAGCGCTATAGTACGCCCTTCAAGCAGGGCGATCGCTACTTTTATTTCAAAAATGACGGCTTGCAAAACCAGAGTGTGTTGTATACGCTGCGCTCTTTGGAGGATGAACCGACGGTTCTACTAGACCCCAACCAGTTGTCTGAGGATGGCACTGTAGCCTTGGCGGGGCTGGCGATTAGCGAAGACGGCCACCTGCTGGCCTATGGTCTTTCCACCTCCGGTTCCGACTGGATGGACTGGAAGGTGCGAGAGGTGGAGACCGGTCAGGACCGGCCGGATTTGGTGAAATGGGTCAAATTTTCTGGTGCAGCCTGGACCCATGACGGTCAGGGCTTTTTCTACTCCCGCTATGACGAACCCAGTCCAGAGAGCAAACTGGAAGGAATCAACTATTACCAGAAGCTCTATTATCATCGGCTGGGCACATGCCAGTCGGAGGATGAGCTGATCTACGAACGGCCGGATCAGAAGGAGTGGGGTTTCAGCGGCAGTGTGACTGAGGATGGCCGCTATTTGATCATTAGCGTCTGGTTGGGCACCGATCCGCGCAATCTGGTGTTTTATAAGGATTTATCGGTTCTACAGTCGCCTGTGGTGGAACTGATCCACCAGTTTGAAGCGAATTACAGTTTTGTTGGCAATGATGGTCCGGTGTTCTGGTTCCAAACCGATCTGGAAGCGCCTCGCCGTCGGCTGCTTGCGATCGATACCCAACACCCCGATCGCAGTCATTGGCGCGAGATCATCCCACAGTCGGATAACACCCTGGAATCTGTCAGCGTATTGAACCACCAGTTTGTGGCGGCCTATCTCCAGGATGCTTACAACCATGTGAAAATCTTTGACCTGCAGGGGCAGTTTCTGCGGGAGGTTTCCCTTCCTGGCATTGGGTCGGTTGGGGGGTTTGGCGGCAAGCAGACGGACACCGAAACCTTTTACAGCTACACCAGTTTCACCACTCCTACCACCATCTATCGCTACGACATGGTGACCGGCCAGAGTACGCTATTCCGCCAACCGAAGGTGGACTTTGACCCACAGCAATACGAAACCCGTCAGGTCTTCTACAGCAGCAAAGATGGGACTCGAATTCCCATGTTCCTGACCTTTAAGCAAGGGCTGACCCTGGATGGTGCCAACCCCACGCTCCTCTACGGCTATGGTGGATTTGGTGTTTCCCTGACGCCAGCCTTTTCAGTCAGCAATCTGGTCTGGATGGAGTTGGGGGGGGTGTATGCGGTGCCGAACCTGCGGGGGGGCGGTGAATATGGGGAAGAGTGGCACCAGGCGGGGATGAAGCTGAAGAAGCAGACCGTCTTTGATGATTTCATTGCGGCGGCGGAATGGCTGATCGGCCAACGGTACACTTCGTCGGCCAAACTGGCCATCTCCGGTGGCAGTAATGGCGGGTTGCTGGTAGGAGCCTGTATGACCCAGCGACCCGATCTCTTTGCCGCTGCCCTACCGGCGGTTGGGGTGATGGATATGCTGCGGTTTCACCAGTTCACTATTGGCTGGGCCTGGACATCCGAGTATGGGTCGCCGGAAAACTTGGAGGAGTTCCGGGTGCTCTATGGCTATTCCCCCCTGCACCAGTTGAAACCGGGGACGGCCTATCCTGCAACTTTGATTACGACAGCCGACCATGACGATCGCGTGGTTCCGGCCCATAGCTTTAAATTTGCTGCTGCCCTGCAAGCAGCGCACCGGGGTAATCAACCTGTGCTGATCCGAATTGAGACGAAAGCCGGACATGGGGCCGGTAAACCGACTGCTAAATTAATTGAGGAAAGCGCAGATAAGCTGGCTTTCCTGGTGCGGGTGTTGGGGATGCATGGCTGATGCTGCTGTTGGCTGGGAAAAGATCTGCGATCGCTGAAAATAGGGTTAGCATCGGGAAAGTGAAATCATTTTTTTACTTGGATCGCGACTGATGGCCCTTTGTCAGGGTGGCTATGGGAAGTGGGTGGCTGCGGGGTAAGCTCTGAAAATGACTGGATTGTCATGGTTCAGAGGGCTGAAAAATCTGAATTGGTCTAAGTTCTCCGGAGACAGGAAATGTCAACAGCACAAACCATTCCAGTGGTGGACCTGCGCTGGTTTTATGGCAGCGATCGCGATCTACAACGCTTCATTGATCAGGTTGGTCGGTCTCTGCAGGACATTGGCTTTTTTGCCCTTGTCCATTCCGGTGTGGACTCAGAACTGGTTCAAGCCGCCTATAGGGCAGCCCAGCACTTTTTTTCTTTGCCGGAAGCTGTCAAGTTGCAGTATCAAATCCCCGGTTTGAATGGACAGCGGGGCTTCACCCAGTTTGGCCGAGAGCATGCCAAAGACCATCCCTTTCCCGATTTGAAAGAGTTCTGGCATGTGGGGCGAGAACCGGACCACACCCAGCCATGCTCCTATCCAGCGAATGTGTCGCCGGTGGAGGCGCCCCAGTTACATCCCATCCTGTCACGTCTGTATGCCCAACTGGAAGCCTGCGCCACGGATCTGTTGAAAGCCTGTGCCCTTTATTTAGGAGAACCGGAAAACCTGTTGTCGGACATGATCCGCAGCAGTGACACCATCCTGCGGTTGACTCACTATCCCCCCCTGCCGCCGCAGGTCCATCCGGCCAGTCTCCGAGCCGCCCCCCACGAAGATATCAATTTGATCACGCTGTTGTGTGAGCCAACCGCCGATGGATTGGAACTGTTGCAACGGGATGGCAGTTGGTTACCAATTTCGGCCCTGCCCGGCCAGATCATTGTGGACAGTGGTGATATGCTGCAACATCTAACCAATGGCGTCCTGAAAAGTACAACTCACCGGGTTGTCAATCCGGAGTGCGATCGGCAACGACGGTTTTCCTTACCGTTTTTTGTCCATCCCCGTTCGGAAGTAGACCTAACCCCCCTGCCCACCTGTGTGGCTCGCAGCGGCCAACCACCCTTTGCTCGTCTAACGGCGGGGGAGTATTTGCAACAACGGCTGAAAGAAATTGGCTTGCTAGTTTAATAAGTGGTTGCCGTAATGCTGGGAGGACGAAGAAATATGGGTGAAATACGGGATAGGTGGCAATAGCCAATGGAAATCAGAAATATGGAGCTCTGAAATAGAGACTGGAAAACGACCGAAATGAAAGCTTTCACTGCAATTGAACCAGGAGAAATCTTACATGACTAATTTTTCCTTTGACGATGTGGGACGCAAGGATTTCTTGATTGGAATCCTGCTCTGGCTGGTCATGGAGTTTGTGAGCTTTGTCGTTTTGCCTGCGGTAGGGGTGATTGAACCTGGGGATCGCTTGAAGGGCTGGTTTTTGCTCAGCTTGCCGCTGGGGATTGGCGGGGCCTTGTTGCTGGGGGGCAGTTCTCGCTTCATTACAGCAACTCAGGAACGCTCAGCCAAAAGTAGTAAGCTGTTACTGAATTTTTTGGGGCAGTTTGGCGGTGGTTTGGGATTGTTCGGAATTGTGTTTCCTTTTGTGATGGTAACGGCTGAATTTTTTGCCAAGATCTTTGGCCGCTAGTGATCTGTCAAGACTGTTTTGGCGGGCGCATCCGGCTCAAAGCGCTGACCTGTTCAAGATACTTAGAAAGTTCAAGATACTTAGAAAATAGTGCTTGTTGACTTGAGTGGGCCCATCCAATTCTATCTTGACGGACGACTAGGGAGATAGGATGTTTCTCAGTCAGCAGGGGTGGGTGGATGGCAATAGGGATCTGAGATTGAAGAGAGCGGCATGTCCCAATTAATTCAGGCTTTGAAAGAGTGGTCAGTTGCGGTTGCGGCGCTGGAGCAGGGCAAAACCGTGCTGTTGCTGCGCAAAGGAGGTGTTCGGGAAACGGCGGGTCGCTTCCAGGTGCTGGCCTCGGAGGTTATCCTTTTCCCAACGATTGAACATCAGCGGACTGACTTGCTGAAGGCTGAATACGCCCATCAGGTTATGCCAGTGCAACCTGGCTGGCATCCGGATGAAATCACTATCCGGGTTTGGGCCACTATTACGGATGTGATTCCCCTACAGGAGCCAGCGGCGGTTGATGCCCTGTACCCCTTTCATATCTGGAGTCCAACTTTTGTCCGCGATCGCCTGCACTGGAAACCCCATCAACCGTTGTATGCTTTGCTGCTCAGGGTGTATCGACTGGCCCAAGCGCAGACGATCGCCTACGTTCCGGCCTATGGCGGCTGTCGTTCCTGGATTGAGCTGGAAACTGCCATCGATCTAGCTGGCAGTCAACCGGTCCTGTCTGCGGCTGACTATGAAGCAGAAAGAGCCGTGATTTGTCAGGTGTGTGCCGCAGGTCGTGGCGAAGCGGGCACCCTAGGTTGACCCTCAATTCACTACATATCGCTACTGATAGTGAAAATTTAATTTAAGAGTTGGTTCAAACCCTAAATATGGTGGCATGATAAAACAGGTTTAGCCTGGCTGAGGCTGGCCGGAATTGAAGGTGCTATGTTGATTGGGCCTGATTGCCAAAAACAGGGCGGTTAGACTTGAAAGATTTCGTGCGTTTTGCTCAGTTGGGACTATTCTAAAAGCCAGATTCATGCGGATGTGTGCAGGCCTAAGCTATGTGTAGCCAGAAGTATAACTCCGGAGTCAACTCTCTTTCTGCCAGTCAGAAGCGCTGGTCACTACTGTCGCCCTGGTTGGTTGCTGGGTTTATCGGGAATTTGACGATGGGAGGGGTGGCGATCGCATCCTCTTCTGGAAGTGGCGGCGCCCTGACGGACTGGCGGCTGGATGCCACCTCCGGTCAGTTGGAGATTGGCGTTCAGTCTGAAACCAAGCCGCGCTATTTTCTGATGGCTCAGCCAACACGGATTGTGGTCGATTTGCCGAATACCTCCGTGGGGTCAGTCAAAACCCAGCAAAGCTTTTCTGGCACCGTTCGGTTGGTAAGGGTTTCGCAGTTTCAACCAGGGCTGACCCGGATTGTGCTGGAACTGTCGCCGGATGTGGTGTTGGCTCCGGAACAGGTGCAGGTACAGTCGGTGGGTGGGGCTGCCTCTTCAACCAGTGGCAAGCGATGGGTGGTGCGACCACTGTTAGCAAAGGATGCTGGGGCTCCGGCTGCTTCATCTGACCCGGTCCCACCGTCCCCCGGTGCCCCAGCGACTCCTGCTAAATCGGCTGCTACTGACCCTCAATCAGTTGCTGTGATAGGAACAGCAGGAACAGCACCTCTGACTGTGCCCTCCGCTGCGAATCCGACCCCTGACAATGGGGCAACTCAAGCTGCACCACTGCCATCCATCGTCATTACTCCCAGCCGACAGCCAGTCCAGCCACAAAAAGCGGCTGAGTCTGCTCCGACTCTAACTATCCCACTGCCGTCCGGAAGCCCGCAGGCAACGACCCTGCCCAAACCAGCAGTCAAAAGCGCACCTGCTTCAGGAACCGTTTCCTCCGGTGCGGCATCGCCTCTGCCACCTCCCCCACCGCTCGATCAGGAGCGGCCCTCACTGATTCAAGATCGGTTGGGCCAATCCCCGAGTTCTCTCAACCAAGCTGCATCGGGTTCCCTGGAAACTGCTCCAACTAGCCAGCCGCCTTCTCCTCCAGATGCATCGGCTGCCCTGCCGTTGTCCTCATCTTCAACGGCGCTGGCTCTGGGCCCTCTGAGTGTGAATAAACCGCCGATGCTTGTTCCGGCTGCGCCGGTTCAGGTCAATCAGCCAGCACCGGCAACCAGTAAGCCCAACGCCAATGGGAAAACAGCCCCAGCTACATCTTCCGCTAACAATCCAGTTGTCATTGTCAAACCGGCAACTCTGTCCGCTCCCGTAACTGTTCCAGATGCATCATTGGACCTGGCGATTGATACAACTGGAGCCGTGGCGATCGCCGTGCCGCCCCCAGCAAAATCACCATCACAAACAGCGGTTGCTCCACCTGCTACGTTGCCAGCGAAGGTGCAACTGACTCAGTCCCGCCCGACCGCGAAGCCGCCGTCCGCAGCAATTCCCCCAGCCCCTGCTAGCACTGTCGTGCCTGCCAGCAGGGTTACCTCTGCTGGTACTGGCAGCAGTCAACCTGTGCCGGTTACGAAAACCGCCCCAGGGGCGTCTGCAACTTCAGGTAGTCAGGTCTCTGCGAGTGACCTGCCCTCGACCCTTGCGGCCCCTTCGACCCAAACCAAACCGCGGATCAGTGTCCCTCCGATTGGTCAGACAAGCTCGCCCTCAGTTCCACCTGCCACCGCTTCGGCTTCACCATCTGCTCCAGCGTCCCCCCTGCCGATTAAGGCGATTCCGCCGATGAACCCGCCAGCTCAGGTGAAGGCGTCGCCTCAGCCACCCGTGGCGACGGGGCCAGTAGCCGCTGTCCCAGTTGTGCCCGCCACTGTGCTTCCACCCCTGGCCATGCCTGGTGCTTCTCCTGCTATGCCGGTTGTCAGTGTACCCACCCAGGCAACCGAGCCAACTCCCTTGCCGGCTCCGGCTCCAGTGGTGATCGTTCCACCGGCGACTGTTACTCCCCCCATAGCTGCTCCTGGGGTGCCTACCATACCGGGGACTGTGGTGCCCTTACCCAATGCGTCTGCTGTCCCTGTACAGATGGCTGCAGCACCACTCGTCGCTTCTCCTAGGGTCTCCACCATACCGGGGACTGTGGTGCCCTTGTCCAGCGCGGCTCCTGTCCCTGCCCAGATGGTAGCAGTTCCACCTGTCGCTGCTCCGGCTGCCACCACCATACCGGGGACTGTGGTGCCCTTGTCCAACGCATCTGCTGCGAATTTGCCACCGCTACAGTCATCCTCTGTACGGCCAGCCGTTTCCACCGTGGCTGCACCGCCAACTTTCTCTGGTCCAACTCCTGGTCTGGTCTCGGCTAATTCGTTTCCTCAGCCAACCTCACTGTCGAGCACTTCTGTTTTGGCCGGTGCGCCTACTTTGCAACCACTGACGGCCCCCCTGCCAACGGGGCTAGTGTCGCCCACATTGTCTCCTGCTGGTTCGGCGCCTTTAGTCACCGTGCCACCTCTACAACCTGGAGTAGCACCCGCGGCCATGCCTATGCCAAGCCTATCTCCCCCTGCGATGCCAGGGATGCCGACCGTAACCCCAGCCGGGAATCCGCCACCGTTACAGATGCCTGCTGGCTCGCCCACGAGTGTACAGCCCATGTCGGCACCGATGCCCAATGCATTGCCCGCGGCCATGCCGGGGATGCCGACTGTGACCCCAGTTGGGAATCTGCCGCCTTTACAGATGCCTGGCGTACCTACTGTGGCGCAACCCCTGACGGCACCAGTACCAACTAGCCCAGTACCCAGCCCAGTACAACCAGCAACCGTCCAACCCTTGATGGGGCCGCTGGTTGAGTTTGGTCAGCCACTGCCGGTTTATCGGGCGCAACCACTGAATACCAGTCTGGCGCCGATCGCGCCGGGGGCACCGGCCAATCCATTTCAACTGTCTGGTCCGCGGGTGTTATTGCCAGCTGGAACGACGTTGAATTTACGCTATCCCGGTGCTATGCCGCTTGATTTGAAGACCCTGCCATTCCAACAGGCGGAAGTATTGTTGCTTCAGTCCAGCCTGGTTGATATCCAGGGCAATGTGCTGGCGCCTGAAGGTAGCCCAGTGGTGGGGCAATTTGTAAATACGGAATCGGGGAGTCGCTTTATTACCCAAGCGATCGCCCTGCGAGGCCAAAACGTTCCCCTGCAGGCCGAATCTGAGCCGCTGACAGGTCGGCAGGTCGATCAAACCAAACTGCTGATTGGAAGTGGGGTCGGAGCCTTGGCGATTGGTTTGGCTAGTAGTTCTGGCTGGGGGGCTTTGGGTGGGGCCGCCACGGGAGCTGCTGCCTCCTATTTTTTGACTCCCAATTACACCAGCGTGCAGCCAGGTCAGATTGTCACGGTTCGCTTAACGGAAGACCTGCGGTGACATATGAAGGGTTGATCGCTGCTGCTAGCGCTCAACCAAGCTGATGGCTGAACCCAGCCAGAAAGGAGTGCGATCAGTCTGGTCAGCCGATTTCTCAACCATTACCGATGGCCTAAAAGGGGTAAAGGTAGCGCAGTTGTAACGTAGTACCACATGTAACGTAGTGCCACATGACGGTTAGAGCCATTGTAGAGAGAGACTTTTTGGGAAATTTTAGCTGATGTCAATCTGCCTGCGGATGGGCGACATCCAAGAGGCTGAAACCCTTGTAATTTTGTGCCCATTTCAGGTCAATGGCACTTGGTTACAGCTTAGCCAGCCTTGGGTCTAAAACCAGTCATCGGCATTTTCTTCTTCGTCATTGCTGGGGGGCTGCTTGGGCAATGGTTCCGTCCCATCCAGCGGCCGGTAGGGAGGGATAATCACCCGATAGTCAGCATCGACCACTTCCTGTCGGGCGACATCCGGTTTAGTAACCTTCTCTGTTGGGGGCTTGGGACTGCTGGTGTCAGTGGTTTCTGATTGACGGTAACTGTAGGAGTAGACGGAACCCGTACGAGATTCACGGCTGGGCTGTTGCTGTTTCTCAAACTCTCTGGGGCTGGACGGCTCCGTTAGCGGATAGAATGCGTCGGTTTCTGCTTCAGTCAGATCGGGACTGGTTCTTCGATCCGAGGGGATGTCATTGGGCTGGTCAATGCTCCAGTCATCACTGGTTGGAGTTTCCCAGTCATCCAATGGTTGAGCTGGCTGGGTTTTCTGGCTGGTTGGGCTGGTGCGCCGCTCTGAAGCAGATGGCTCGGGTTGCTCATAGCCTTCCCAATCTTTCCAGACGGCATCCTCTTCTAATGAACTGGCGGCTGAACGGGGTATCGAAGTTCGATAGGAGCTTGCTGCTGCTTCAGCCGAACGGGTAGTGGCATCCTGGCGGTTAGGCTGGCGGGATGCTTGGCGGCGATTGTTCCCGCCAGTTTGGATCCAGAGGGACTGAACCGCCAGATAGTTGGAAAAGGTCATTACAAGTTGCAACAGGATATTGGTTGCCACTCCGGCTGCGATCGCGGCTAAAATCAACCAGGACAGTGGCAAAGCCGGTGCCTTCATACCCAAAAAGGTCAAGGCTAGTGGTTGCAGGTTGGAGAGGGTAAACAGCGCCAGACTACCCGCAATCACCAGAAGTAGGAGCAGACGAAACAGCATAGAGAGTCGGCTTACCCCAGCCTGCGTGGTTTACCTGCTTATTTTATCAATCGGCTTCTGCCATCAACCACAGAAGACCAGTGCTCTGGCAAAACTGGTTGGAAAGGCCAAGCCTCCTCGTGTGGTTGATCAGCCAAAGCACCTGGAGAACTGGGCATTCGGATACCGATACGCTCAGAGGATGGGAACTGGTGCGACCATCAGGGCTGACTGGTGTTTCCCTGCCAGCGATTCAGGGGCACACAATCCATCTCCAGTTGATCCAGGGCCCGAGCCACCACAAAGTCTACCAGGTCTTCAACCCTCTGGGGATTGTGATACCAGGCTGGAATGGCTGGCACAATGCGGGCTCCTGCTTCGGCCAGGGTGGTCAGGTTGCGCAGATGAATCAGGCTAAAAGGGGTTTCGCGGGGAACCAGCACCAGTTTGCGCCCTTCCTTTAATTGCACATCGGCGGCCCGTTCCAATAAATCGGAACTTAGCCCAGCGGCAAGTTTGCCTACGGTGCTCATGCTGCAGGGAATGACCAGCATTCCCCTCGTGCGAAACGACCCGCTGGCGATCGTGGCTCCCACATTACTGGCAGCATGGCAGACCAGTCGGCCCCTGCTGGGTTCGTCTGCCTGCTCTCGCCAGAACTGCTCCTGCCGCAGAGGCTCTGTCGGCATGCGAATGTTTTGTTCGGCCTGCCAGACTTGGGAGACCGCTTTGGAGGCCACCAGTTCGATCGCGTAGTCTGCTCGGAGGAGGAATTTGAGCGTCCGGACCGCATAGATCAGGCCAGACGCACCGGTCACACCCAGAATCAAAGGGGAAGAAGAGGAAGACACAAACAGGCGGTAACGAAGATGAACAGATGACGTTATCTAAAATAGGGGGAGCGATCCAAGAATGGCGCCCTCAGGCAAGCGGGTGTGAGATGGCATGGAGTTCATCTGAACCCCATGCTGTCTAGGGTGGTTGAATTAATCATCCAGATCCATCTCTAAATCTGGCCCTTCCTCTTCTTCTTCCAGTTCAAGGTCTTCATCGGTGGCTTCACTGCCGCCGCCCACAGCAATCAGGTCAATTTGTTGTCGGTAATAATCGACGCTTTTCACCTGGACTTCAATGCGATCGCCCAGGCGATATTGCTTGCGGTTTTTCCGACCCACCAGTGTTTGCTGGCGAGAGCGATATTCATACCAGTCATCCTTGAGGGAACTGACATGCACCAGCCCTTCGACCAGCAATTCCTCAATTTCTACAAACAGCCCGTAGGACTGCACCCCCGTAATCAGTCCGTGGAAAATTTCGCCGGTTCGTTCCTTCATCAATTCCGCTTTCTTCAGACCCTCCAGGTCTTGTTCCGCTTCGTAGGCCAATTTTTCCCGTTCAGTCAAATGCACCACAATCGACCCGAAGTGGTTTTCCAACTCTTCCTGAATCTCTGGCGGCAAAACATTCCAGCTAATGTTGCCGTGGCAGGAGCTATGACGCAGATTCACCACCTCTTTAGACCGTGTCGATTTGCGATCGCGGCCTTCGTCAAACACCGCATGCAACACCCGCTGGATGAGCAGATCGGGGTAACGACGAACGGGAGAGGTGAAATGGGTATAGCCATTTTGCAGGGCCAAGCCAAAGTGGGGTTTGGGCGTGGTGCTATAAAATGCGGGTTTCAGCGTTTCTAGCAACAGGTAAGTCAATACCCGTTCCGATTCGGACTCGGCAAACTGACGGGTGAACTGCTGATAGTCCTGGGAAGAGACGGTTTCTTCCTCTTGCAGGACCAGTTCTAATCCCATACTGGCAGCTAGTTTCATCAGTTCCTGCACATCATCCGGATCTGGGGTCGGATGGACTCGGTAAATGGTAGGAACCCCCAACGCTTGTAGGAACTCGGCCACCAGTTGATTGGCCAGTAGCATGATTTCAGCCACCATGCCGTGGGTTGGCACGGCTGACGAGACCACCATGGCCCCTAAGGCGCCTTCGTCATCGTAGTGAAATTTGGGTCGGAAGAGAGGATTATCCGTTGTTGTAGCTTCGGCCGGTAGTGATTTTTCAGGTAAGTTGAGTTCAAAGGCTCCCCGCTGGCGACGCTGTTCTTGCAGGGCCCGGCTGAGGGTACTGATCTGGTCCAGCAAGTCCACAATTGGCTGGAAGGGTTTCAGGTTAATCTCAGATGGGCGATCGTGGCGTTCTAGAATCGCTTGAGCTTCCTGATAACTGAGCTGATAGTCAACCTGGATGACCGTGGGTTGGATTTCGTATTCCAGGACCTGACCTTCCTGATCTAACGTCACCAGAACTGACACGGCCAACCGTTCCTTGCCTGCTTGGAAGGAACACAGATTTTCGGTCAGCTCATCCGGCAACATGGGAATGACCAGATCACCCAAATAAATGGAAGTTCCCCGTTTTTGCGCTTCCCGATCGATGGGAGAGTCGGGGGCCACGTAATGGGCTACATCAGCAATATGGACTCCTAACCGCCAGTGCCCCTCGGGGGTCGTTTCCAGAGTGATGGCGTCATCCAGGCTATCGTGTTTGATTTGGGCGCGGTCTGCTTTGATCGTGAGCGTCGTCAGGCTGCGCAGGTCTAACCGTTTTTTCAGCTCGGCTTTGCCAATTTTGTCGGACAGGGCCTGGGCCGCTTCCAGTACAGCCGGTGAAAACGCACGGGGCAGATCATGTTTACAGCAGACAATATCAATGTCCGAGGCTTCATTGTCGCTGCCCAGCAGTTGGGCCACCCGGCCAATCGGCGGGTGCTGACCCAGGGGATACCGCTGTACTTCAACGTGGACTAATTGATCAATTGCCTGGGCCAGATCCATACCATTCTGCTTCAGATCCAGTTCAAATAACAAACGGTCATCCAGGGGCACTGCCCGAAAATTTTGACCATCTGCCTGTTTCACCCGAGCCAATACGGATGGGTTGGCCCGTTCCAAAATGACCAGTACTTCTCCTTCTGGACTGCGGCGACGACTACCTTCCTTGGTCACCCGCACCAGGACGCGATCGCCATTCCAGGCATTGTTTAATTGACTTTCTCGGATATAAATGTCTTCCGCCCCTTCCACATCCTGGATGGCAAAGCAGAAGCCTTTACTGGAACAGCGCAGTTTGCCCTCGACCACCCCTTCTTCTTCTACACGCCGATAACGGCCTCGCTCTTTCACCAGCACACCAATTCGTTCCAGGGCATCCAGAACAATCTGGAGTTTGCGAATACTGTCTTCGTCTGTGCAGTCTAGTTTCTTTTCCAGGGCTTTGGGCGCAACTAATTTGTCATCCGTAAAGTTGGTCAGCAGAGCCGCGATAGAAAATTCCATGAAGCGATAGATCCTTGTCTTGCTTATACCGAATTGGGAAGAACGACAGCAGATGGGACTTTAGGAAATAGAAGGTGTACGACAGTCCGCTGGGGATCTGTCAAAACCATCAGCCCGCTGCGTCGGTCAACTGTTTACCGTTTGAGTGAACCATTGAACATTCATCCAGTCCTGATGGCAGGAGTTTTGCCTGGATACCTGATGAGTTGGAGCCTTGATCCGTAGGATTGAAGAGGACCCTATGCCAACGTTCAGAAGGTCGTGACCCAGCAGCTTGCACCATTGACCAACCTGTCCTGAACACGCAATCGCCAGGAAACACCCAAAGATCTGCTTGATCGGACAGGCCAGCCGATAACAGGCTAGGGGTACTTGTCGATGCCGAAACCCCATCGTTTCCATCATTCCTGTTAACGCAGAGACTTGCGCGTGGCGGAGAAAGCCGGAAATTGGAGGGAATCGTAACCGACACTCAAACAATCCAGACCTATAGTGAATGTTACCCTCTTTTCTACACTCTAATTGACTCTTTCCCATCCCGGATCCTTGATCCAACCGGAGATCGAGATCGGGACGGCCAGCTTGTGTGACTTTTCATGCCTACCAGGTATCTGGCCAGCGTTGAAATGAATAGCGGACAGCGGCTGTTGCGCTGGCGATCGCCGCGACAAATCCGGAAACGGGATAGAACAGCGAGACAGTCCAATTGTTCAAGGGCTCGGGTTGGTGGTCTAGCCGCAGCACCTGAACTTGGTGCTCGTCCAGGCTAATCTCTACGGCTTGCAGGTTGCCCAGTCCCTGTCCGCTGGCTTTCAGCAAGGCTTCTTTGCAGGTCCAGTGGCGAAAAAAGGCGATCGCTTGCTGCTCGATCGGTAAAGCCTGGATGGCCTGGTGTTCTCTGGCTGAAAAAAAACGGTCGGTCAAGTGTTCCAGGTCCGTTAAGGGTCGAATGTACTCCAAATCAATGCCGACGGACTGCTGAGCGATCGCATAGACCGCATAATCCTGGGAATGGGACAGATTGAACTGCAGATTGACCCAGCCTGTATGAGGGGATAAAACTGGCTTGCCCTGTGGTCCATAGTCAAACCGAAGTTGGACTGGATCCTGATCCAGGTATCGGCCCAGCAGCGATCGCAAAATTCCCCGACAGGCAATAAACCGCTTTTGGTGTTCGGCAAATCGGAAGCGATTGGCCCGTTCTTGTTCATCCGGCGCCAGGAAAGACCAGAATCGCTGCAATTGGCTGTCTGATTCGACCAGGTGGGCCAGCCAGATCTGCACTTCCTGCGATCGCAGCGTCCATTGATCCGGAGTTCCCAGCCATTGCACCAATGGCATGGAAGTGAACCTATTCCCATCCTCCCTTAACATGACAACTTTCCCCCAACCAGCCAACAAAAAAGAGGCCATCTCTGACCTCTATTGGTTGCATCGCTTCAGGCATAAGCAGTTCGGCACAAAAACCGAAAAAACCTCAGCCTCACAGTGCTCAACTGAATGCTTGGCAAAGGCTGAACTGTCGTTTGAATGGCAATTTAGGGCAAAGAAACCCCTACATCGGCTGTTGTCAAATGCTTACAGCCCCGTGTTCATACCCGGCTTTCCAGTTGCCAGCTCAACTTTAACGATCTTGCCGCCCATTTTTTGAATCCGCTGCTGTTCACGGAACCAATTCTCAAAGGGAACCAGTTTGGAGAAATAAGTATTTTGAAGTTCCCGTTGGGTCCGAATGCGAGATAGGCTGGGCACACAAGCAGTAATCTTAAACATGCGCATAGGGCATTTCTCTCCTGGATTGGCTCAAGAAATTTCAAATGTGAACAAAGGCAATCTATTTTTGAAGGATTTAAGTGCCTGTTAAGACAATTCCACTTCTTCAAGAAGCAGAGTGCAACCAGATGCAGTCGCAAGGCTGGAAGTCGATAGTCAACACTAGTTCACCAAAACCAGCCCCTGATTTAGGGTAGTCTGCAGCAACCTAACATTCACAACCGACTTCCGAGCCTTAACTAGAGCAATGAGATGAAGGTTTTACCGATTGAGTCAACACTCAATCTTCACCCCTCAATGCTCACGACCCCCTAACAACTAGCTCAAGCCAGAAGAAATGTAGTCGAGATAAACACCCAACTCACGACCAGCATCAGCGCCAATCAGACCTGCAGCAACTTCTTTGATTGCTTGAATGGACTGAACGGTGGAGGAAATGGGCACACCCAGAGAGTTGTAGGTTTCCTTCAGGCCATTCAGCACACGCTCATCCAGGATGGAAGGATCACCAGCCAGCATGGCATAGCTTGCATAGCGCAGGTAGTAGTCCAAGTCGCGGATACAGGCAGCATAGCGACGGCAGGTATACATGTTGCCACCGGGACGGGTGACATCAGAGTACAGCAGAGACTTAGCAACAGCTTCCTTCACAATTGCAGAAGCGTTAGCTGCAATCGTGCCAGCAGCACGAACCCGCAGTTCGCCAGAGGAAAAATAGCCCTTCAGCTTTTCCAGTGCAGCGCTATCCAGGTACTTACCTTGAACATCAGAGGAATTAATGACAGCGGTAATTGCGTCTTGCATGATTGAAATCCTTGTAAATCAACTAATTCTGACGAAATGCTCGATCGGATAAGACGGGATCAACCTTATTGACCCATTGCACCGATAATGTAATCGAAGTAAGCGCCAGCTTCAGCTGCATCTTCAGCGGAGAGAAGTGCGCTAGCAACGCTCTTCAGACCACGGATACCTTCAACCACACCGGAGATGGGTGTGCCCAGAGAGGTGTACATTTCACGTGCGCCAACAATACCAATTTCTTCAATCGGTGTAACATCGCCAGAAACCACACCGTAGGTCACGAGACGCAGATAGTAATCCAGGTCACGCAGACAGGTAGCGGTCATTTCTTCACCGTAGGCATTTCCACCAGGGGAAACCACATCGGGGCGCTTTTGGAACAGTTGGTCGCCAGCTTGCTTAACGATACGCTCGCGGGATTCAGTCAGAACTTGGGCAATCCGCAGGCGCTTCTCACCACTGGATACAAAGCTCTTGATCCGATCCAATTCACCGGGGCTCAGATACCGAGCTTCAGCATCTGCATTCACGATTGACTTCGTGACAATACTCATTGATGGATTCCTCCAAAAGAATGTAACCGATTATGTTTAAACGGGGGTTCCCAAGGGTTTCTGAGTCCATTAACCTACACCCAAACTTCTTCCAGCCTGCCAATCGTCAGACTAGAGCGAACAGTCTGGAATGTTTACAGGTTTCCAAGCTCACAGGTTGGCTGCTTCAGCACTTACACTGCCGTACTCTACCAAAGTGCATAAAAAACACCTGAGCATCTTAATCAGCACAGGAGCTTTAGACTCAGTTACCTTCCGCCATTCATTTTGCGGCATGGCGTTCACCCACCCAAGCTGCTCGTAATAGTTTGTAATATTCCCCTCATGTTGTGAAGATGGCTCCCCGTCAACACTTGGCGTGTCGGTGCTGCTGCTGACGGGTTGGATTGTTAACTGAGGCAGGGGTAACTGTGTGGGCCAATACAGTCTTTCGATTTGAGGTGGTCGGGTTGTTGTTGGGGGTTGTCAACGGCTGGTGGGTTCCAGGCTGGGCAGTTGGCGGGCTGGGAAGCCAACTCGACGGGAAGTCCGATGGTTGATCGGCGTGGTGGGCCGCTTCGGTTAGACTTGGGCCATCCAGGTCAGGCATTTTTCTAGTTGCTGCTGGAGGGTAGCGGGGTCGGCATGAAACCGGCGGCCATGGCCGGGCAAAATCCACTCGAAGCAGTAGTGGGTTAAGCGTTGCATGGACCGGATTTGTTCCGGCCAGGAGTACCAGCAGTAGTTGCGAAAAGCGTACAGTTGCCCTCCGGTTTCGGACCAGGCCAGATGGTCGCCGGTGAATAGGAATTTCTCTTGATAAAGTAAAGCTGTGTGGCCCTTGGTGTGTCCAGGAATGGGCAGAATTAACAGGTCGGCGGCCAATGGAATAGGATCCTGGCCCTGGAGCTGAATCTCGACACTGGCGGTGGCAGGGGTGATGTCATCGGCATGCAGCAGGCGATCGCAGCCAAAGTGGTCCCGAAACTTCTGGTGGTCAGCCACATCATCCCGATGGGTGAGATAAAGATAGCGCACACCGCCCATGACTTCCAGTTGCTTGACCAAGGGGGCGGCAAAGCGGGGCGAGTCTATCAGCACATTGCCCTCCGGGCGCTGAATCAGATAACTGGCCGCCGCATAGGACTTTTCGGAGTGGTAGCCGCAGTGGAAGACGTTGTCCGCTATGGGAATCGGCAGACTGACCTGGGCCGCTTGTATATCAGCCGGTGGAGTAACGGTGCCAATCGACGCCGTGGGACAGGACAGTAACGCCTGCAGGGCTTTTAGCCGTTCGTCCGGGTTAGCGGGCTGGTGATAAACTGCCGACTGCTCTCCGACCCGCTGAAAGACCTCCGGCGCCATCCAACGGCAGGTATCGCAGTCAATGCAACTGTGGTCAACGTAAATGTCACCGCTGACATTTTCCGGTCGGCGTTGGGCAAGGTGAGCCATTTGGGTAAACCCAGATTCAGGATGCTTTGATGCTAGCGAAGGAACTGGCTGATAGACAAAACCCACCCATTCGGAGTGATTTTGGGGATAATTCAGAGGAAGATGGGGAGGTGAACCGTATGACCATTCGCTAAACGCTGCCAGGTAATTGCTGTTAGACGTTAGCTTTTTTACCCTTCTCCCTTCCCTGCCCGATGCCGATCTCGATTACCCTGACCACTGACCAGATCCATCACCTGGACCTGTCCCCTGCCTGTTCCGTGATTGAGCCGCTGTTGCAAACGGCAAACCCTGCGCCGCTGGTCAGCCAGGAACAGCAACTCCAGTTCCAGATTGACTTTCCCCGAGACCCCCAAGATCCCAGAGAGTTGTCCGAAATTCCAGAAATCCGGCTCTGGTTCATTCGCCTGGATGCCCGCTATCCCTGGTTGCCCTTTTTGTTGGACTGGAAAGCAGGGGAATTGGCCCGCTACGCGGCCATGCTGGTGCCCCATCAATTTCACCCGCGAGAAGGAATTCAATACAACCCGGAGGCCCTGGAAATTTTTGTGATGCACAAAATATTTGTTCTGGCCAACTGGCTGAAGGCTCAGGGCATTGAAGGCACCTCCCGCCTGACTGCGATGGCCAAGATGTTGGGCTATGAACTGGAAGCTGAATTTTTTGCATTGCTGCGCGATTGAGGCGGCACTGGCTACAGTCGTTTCCAAAACATCATGATTGGATGGCAGCGCCGCTGGTAGAAACCGGGCGCCGACTAATTGCAGGATTTTCAAAACAAACCTTAACTTTTTGGGCCAGATCAGGCGCTTGAACAAAATGGCTGTGATACCTTGGCATGAGCTACTCAACAGCCAGACTGACCGTCAATCGGGCTGTCTGACTTTGTTCAAGCCTGTGAAGTGGAAAGGAGTCCCATGAGTTATCGCATGAACCGTCGGGCCTACGCGGAGACCTTTGGTCCTACCGTCGGCGATCGCATTCGTCTGGCTGATACAGAGTTGATTATCGAGGTGGAACGGGATTACACCACCTACGGTGATGAGGTGAAGTTTGGCGGCGGCAAGGTGATCCGGGATGGCATGGGTCAGTCGCCGATTACCAATGCAGATGGGGCGGTGGATGCGGTGATTACCAACGCCCTGATTCTGGATTGGTGGGGCATTGTTAAGGCTGATGTTGGGATTAAGGATGGCAAGATCCATGCCATTGGTAAAGCAGGTAATCCCTATATTCAGGACAATGTGGACATCATCATTGGTCCTGGCACCGAGGCGATCGCGGGTGAGGGTATGATTCTCACCGCTGGTGGCATTGATAGCCACATTCACTTCATCTGTCCGCAGCAAATTGAAGTGGCGATCGCCGCTGGGATTACTACCATGATCGGTGGCGGCACCGGCCCCGCTGCTGGCACCAATGCCACGACCTGCACCCCTGGTCCCTGGTATCTACACCGCATGTTGCAGGCAGCGGATGCCTTCCCCATGAACCTGGGCTTTTTGGGTAAGGGCAACAGCGCCCAGCCAGCCGGACTGGTGGAACAGGTGGAAGCCGGAGCCATGGGGCTGAAACTGCACGAAGATTGGGGCACCACTCCAGCGACGATTGACACCTGCCTCAGCGTGGCGGACGACTATGATGTACAGGTGGCCATCCACACGGACACCCTGAACGAAGCCGGCTTTGTGGAAGATACCATTGCCGCCTTTAAAGGCCGCTGCATCCACACCTACCACACCGAAGGGGCCGGCGGCGGACATGCCCCCGACATCATCAAAGTTTGTGGCGAAGCCAACGTGCTGCCCTCCTCCACCAATCCCACCCGG
Source organism: uncultured bacterium (assembly GCA_964494755.1). Lineage (GTDB taxonomy): Bacteria > Cyanobacteriota > Cyanobacteriia > Leptolyngbyales > Leptolyngbyaceae > CAZBTL01. The sequence goes on from CAZBTL010000011.1 coordinate 31,360, forward strand.
CCTTACACAGTCAACACGCTGGATGAGCATCTGGACATGCTCATGGTTTGCCATCATCTGGATCCTGGCATCCCGGAAGATATTGCCTTTGCTGAGTCCCGCATTCGCCGGGAAACCATCGCCGCTGAGGACATCTTGCACGACCTAGGGGCCTTCAGTATGATTTCCTCCGACTCCCAGGCCATGGGCCGGATCGGAGAGGTGATCCTGCGTACCTGGCAGACCGGCCACAAGATGAAAATGCAGCGGGGCACCCTGCCGGAAGACTCCAGCCGCAACGACAACGTCCGGGCTAGACGTTATATCGCCAAGTACACCATTAACCCGGCCATCACCCATGGCATTGCCGCCTATGTCGGTTCGGTGGAAGTGGGCAAACTGGCGGACCTCTGTCTTTGGCGACCCGCCCTGTTTGGGGTGAAGCCAGAACTGGTGCTGAAAGGTGGCATGATTGCCTGGTCCCAGATGGGGGATGCCAATGCCAGCATTCCCACGCCCCAGCCAGTCCACATGCGGCCGATGTTTGCCAGTTTCGGCGGCGCGATCGCGCCCACGTCCCTTACCTTTGTTTCCCAGGCAGCCCTCAAGCGAGGAGTGCCACAACAGTTGGGCTTACAGAAAACCGCCGTGGCTGTCTCCGGCATTCGCCAGGTGACCAAACGGGACATGAAGCTGAATGATGCCATGCCCCAGATGGAAGTGGATCCGGAAACCTATGAGGTCCGGGCCGATGGGGTTTTACTGACCTGTCAGCCAGCAACCGTTCTACCGATGGCCCAACGGTATTTCCTGTTCTAAGGGGCTGGCAAACCAATATAGTTCCATGGTCATTCCCGCGTAGGCGGGAATCCGTCCCTCATTGGCTACTGTGATCGTCTCTTGTTTCAGCCCGGATCTCTGATCGGGAAGCCAGCAGAGAACCGAACCCTGATTCCACCGTTGACTGATTTGCTGCCCCACCTGCTGCCGTCCTTGCTCACCGATGAACTGTCTGAGGCAACGCTCCAAGCATTGGAGATAGATCTGCTGAGCGATCGCCAACGGATGGCTGCCTTTGGCATCGAACCGGGTCAGGCAAGGTTGGTTCTGCTGGAACGGCTTAGCCTCCTGCGGCGGGCTTTTCCTGAAGTGGAGGCCGTCTGGCCGCACCCGATGTCAGACCCCACTTCCCCCGTCTGGCAGATCCTCTGGCAGGTGTGGTTACCGTTAGCTTTATCCCTGGCCCAGCGGCGGCAAAATCAGGATCGGCCCTTCGTGCAGGGGGTCTTAGGCGGTCAGGGAACGGGCAAAACCACCCTGGCTCAGATGTTGGCGCTACTGCTGCCCCACCTGGGTTACCGTATGGTGAGCCTTTCCCTGGATGATCTGTACCTGCCCTATCGCGATCGCCTGCAACTCCAGCAACAGGATCCTCGCCTGATCTGGCGCGGTCCCCCCGGTACCCATGAGGTGGATCTGGGCATTCAAGTGCTGGATGCCCTCCGACAGCCTACAGGAGCAGCTACTGCCCTGCCCCGGTTCGATAAGTCGCTGCATAACGGAGCCGGCGATCGCATCGCACCAGAATGGGTGTCCCTGGCAGATATCATCCTGTTTGAAGGCTGGTTTGTCGGTGTCCGTCCGGTTGATCCAGCCGTCTTTGACACCGCCCCAGAACCTATTTGTACCGAAGCCGATCGCCAGTTTGCCCGTGATATTTGCGATCGCCTGCGGGCTTACCTGCCACTCTGGCAACGGCTAGATAGCCTGATGGTGCTGTATCCCACCGACTATCGTTTCAGCAAACAATGGCGCCGTCAGGCCGAACAGCGGATGAAGGCCGCCGGAAAGCCTGGCATGAGTGACCCAGAGATTGACGCCTTTGTCGATTATTTCTGGCAAGCCCTGCATCCCGACCTGTTTATCCGGCCCCTGGTCACTACCCCCGGCTGGGCAGACCTGGTGATTGAGCTGGATCAGAACCATCTGCCGGGAAGAATCTATCCCAGTGGAGAAGGATAAGAGTTGCAGCGGCCAGGGATTGGGGTTTGGATTTTGGATTTTGGGTTGCTGACACCCGACACCTAACACCTAACACCTGACACCTAACACCTGGCACCTACCCCCC
>CAZBTL010000012.1:0-4850 GCA_964494755.1 uncultured bacterium
TAGCTGGCCGCCAGACTGCGGTCAATGATATTGTCCTGGCACGACTGACACGGATCAGTTACCCTGATCGGCAAGTCGTTAGCTTGCCGGATCGAAGGCTGATCTCTACTCGGATTCGAAGTGCTTTCCCATCAGAACGATTTTGGCACTGGGCCTGTCCTTAAACGTCATTCAATATCGATCGCCGTTGGGCGGCCTCCAGCCGGCGGCGCCGCAGTAGCAGAGGCTTGCCGATAGTCGGCGTAGAGTTTGTCCCGCCATTGGAAAAAGGGAGCAAACGTACCGACTTCTGCAATATCTGGAACTCCCTGGCCTTTGGCCGCTTCGGGGATATTGAGATAGTTGCCGGTTGGGAACTTGATGTACATGCTCAGACCGGCAACGGCAAAGTCAGCCAGGGTGGGATGGTCGGTGACCAAATAGGGCTGTTCATTGAGGATAAAACAGACGCACGCCAGGGCATGTTTCAGTTCATCCTCAGCCCGCTTCATGGCGTCGGGACCCAGCCCAACCCCCTGACCCAAAAAGTTAAACACCTCACTGGGGATGGCAGTCACCAGCGTTCTAACAATATCTGGCGTGTAGTTGGGCAGCAGGGCCGTCCGAAACGTCAAATTTTTATTCAAAGCAACAATTAATGCCTTACGGGCATTTAAGCCAATACAGTCATCGGCCCATTGCTCCATCAGCATACACAGTCCCCTCAACTTGGGATCCGAGGGAATAACGGGTTTCTCTGGATACTGTTTATCCAGGTATTCGGCGATCGCTGTGGAGTCGGCGATTACGGTATTGCCGTCCTTCAACACGGGAACCTGCCGCTGACCAGATAGGCGGATCAACTCTAATTGGCCGATGCCGGGAGTTACCTCAATCTTTTGGTAGGGGAGCCCTTTGTAATCCAGAATCAGTCGAACCTTCTCGACATAGTGGGACAACTCAAATTGGTATAACTCCAGCATGAAAATCTCCTGTGGTGAGATGGGAAAGATGGCAGGAATCTAGTTGACCATTCTGCCCCTCTGACAGCCTAACCTAATTTGCTTACCAGAGCGGAGGATTGCTGGGTATCAGGTGCTGGGTGCTAGATGTCAGGCACCAGGTGTCAGGTGTCAGCAACCCAAAATCCAAAACCCGGAACCCAACTAATGTGTAGCGGACATAGAAACCCCCCTTTTCCAGCCAGGTCAAGGCCAAGCTAAAGAGGGGGGTGATTGTGATTTAGCGGTTGGCGGAAGATGCGTTGGGCATCCTAGGCATCATCCAGGGCGGCAATTCCTGGCAACTCTTTGCCTTCCAGGAGTTCCAGGCTGGCGCCACCGCCGGTGGAAATATGGCTCATTTGATCGGCCACACCGACTTTTTCCACGGCTGCGACTGAGTCGCCACCGCCGATGATGGTGATGGTTCCCTGCTTGGTTAGGTCGGCCAGGGTACGGGCGATCGCTTCTGTGCCAACGGCAAACTTATCGAATTCAAACACACCCATGGGACCATTCCAGATCACGCTCTTACAGCTAGCCAGGGCGGACTGGAACAGTTTGATCGAATCAGGCCCGATATCCAGCCCCATCCAGCCATCGGGAATATTGCTGACGCTCACCGTCTGGGCATTGGCATCTGGAGCAAACTTATCAGCAACCACCACATCGCTGGGCAACAGTAGATCAACCCCTTTCTCTTTGGCCTTGGCCATCAGAGATTGGGCCAGTTCCAGGAATTCATCTTCCACCAGAGAATTTCCTACACTCAAACCCTGAGCTTTGTAGAAAGTGAAGATCATACCGCCACCAATCAGCAGCTTATCCACCTTTTCCAGCAGGGTTTCGATCACGGTGATTTTGCTGGAGACTTTGGACCCGCCAATGATGGCGGCTAGGGGACGCTGGGGATTTTCGATCGCACTCTGGAGATATTGCAATTCTTTTTCAATCAGAAATCCAGCCACTGAGGGAGAGAGGTATTTGGTTACCCCTTCGGTCGAAGCATGGGCCCGATGGGCGGTGCCGAAGGCATCATTCACATACAGATCGGCGACTGAGGCTAGTTGCCTGGCAAATTCAGGATCGTTCTTTTCTTCTTCCTTGTGGAACCGGACGTTTTCTAAGAGCAGGACATCGCCATTGGCCAGGGTTGCGACCTTGGCAGTCACGTCGGCGCCAATGCAGTCATCGGTTTTGGTCACAGGTTTGCCCAGGAGTTCTGACAACCGCTTGGCAACAGGCGTCAAGCGAAACTTGTCCACCGCGCGGGAAGCAAAATCATCCCCCTTGGGACGGCCGAAGTGACTGGCCAGAATCACCTTGGCTCCCTTTGATGTCAGATCCTGGATCGTGGGCAGTGCAGCCCGAATGCGGGTATCATCTGTGATGTTGCCCTGCTCATCAAGGGGCACGTTGAAATCCACCCGAACCAGAACCCGCTTACCGGATACATCAGAGGGTGATAAATTTGCTAGAGTCTTCTTGGACACTGAACCAGCCTCCTGTAATGAGTCTTTCTACCTATTTACATTCTTTCATAATTTGACCTTTCCGCAAACAGGTCGAAAGGTCAAAAGCTAGAAAAGCCCCTTTGACAGACGTTTCCAGTCAAACCCTATGTTTAAGACCATTCTGTTTCCCGTTGATCAAAGTCGAGAGTCCCGCCAAGCAGCAGAAACGGTTGCCAAGCTGGTGAAATTCCACAGCAGTCGATTGATTCTGCTGTCTGTTGTGGAACCCCCAACTTCGGAAGAAACGGCTGAAGTCGATGTGATGTCCTCTCCGGCAGCGATCGCCGAACTGTTGGACAATGCCAAAGCCATGTTTGCCCAGCAGGGAATTGAGTCAGAAGTGATTGAGCGGGAAGGGAAGCCCGCCTTTACGATTTGCGATGTGGCTGATGAAGTGGAAGCTGACCTGATCGTCATGGGCTGTCGTGGGCTGGGGCTGACGGAAGAAGGAGTAGCTGACAGCGTGACCAACCGCGTAATCAACCTGTCTCCCTGCCCCGTCCTGATTATTCCCTAACCTCTGTCGGCGCTTGCCCTAGGGTTTGGCGCCACGAGGAGGATTGATCGGTGGGTTTCTGGCTGCCCACTCGGTAAACGCTTGCTTCAGCGCCTGATTCGAGGCCGCGGTAATCAAAAACAGTTTGAATTCCTGATCCCGACTCAGGTAACCAGCATAGGCGGATTGCAAATAGGGCCGAAACTCTGGTGTGCCGACTAGATGAACCTCAAAAAAGGCGACTTGTAACGCATTAGCATAGTCCTGAATCAGGTCAGGAGTTGGCAGGGTTAAGCCCGGAATCGAATCAATCACTTCGGTAATACCCCCATCCAATTGGGACAGGTCAATATGAACCTGTCCTTCCATCAGGGCCAGATACTTGTCAGGGGTGGTTAAGTATAGAAAAGAGCCAGCTTGCTCAAACACGGCTGGCGTAGCTGGATCATAGGTGCCAGCAGCGATCAAGACTGGAATCTGAATCTGCGCCAGTCCTTGGGGTCCAAAGATGTTAAAGTTGGCCGGATTAGCCGCATACACAGCCGCCACCCGTTTATCCCGGAAGTTATAAGGCTGGCGGGGCAAGCTGAGCGCCCGACACTGTAACAGCAGGGAGGTATTGAGATAAATCAGGCGATCGCAAGCCTGTTGCAAAAAGTCAAAGTCAATGGTGGCGCCTGCCACCGCCATCGCGCCATAACCACCAAAGGAATGGCCCATTACCCCAACCGCTTGCAAATTGAGTTGACCGGCAAACTCTGAGGCATTCCGCCGCTCTAACTCGTCAATCACAAAGCTGATATCCTGCGGTCGATTGATGAACTCAGAGGTCAGAAAGACCTGCTGAGACAGGCCTTTCACCAGATCCTGGACTTGTTGAAAGTCACTACCGGGGTGTTGAGGCAAGGCAACGACATAGCCGTAGGAAGCCAGATGTTTAGCCGATTCAGCAAAGTCTTCGGGTCTGGAACCCAAGCCATGGGACATAATCACCACCGGTGTTTTGCCAGAACGCCAGCGTTGGGGCCGGTACACATCCACATAGAATGAGCGGTTGCGACTAGCATCAGTCAATTGCCAGCGCTGTTGTTGGTCTACTCCAAATGACCCAGGCTGTCGTAAATCCGGCATCTGGGAGAAATCAACCGGAGCGCTTTTGGCTGTCTCCTGCGCCGCTTCTTGCTTCACCTGGGCTGTAAAAAAGTTGGTTGCCTGAACAACTTGGTCAACCGCTCTGGCCAAAGGCAGCACGTTTTCGACATCAATCCAGACATCGGTGGGATACTTACGGAGCAAATTGAGAAAAGTTAAGCCCTCAGGATCCAGAGAAGCCAGAATTAAGGCGGACCGCAGGGCATATTTGCCATTGATTCCCCTTGGCATGGCAATAAATCGGCCCATACGATTCAAGATGTCTTCCCCCATCTCGCTGTAGAAAAACCGCGATGGCAGGATAGGGTTGATCGTGGGTCGCTTCGTCAGGGCTTCCCGGAATTTGGCTTTGGTTGCTTCGTCAGCCTTAGCTAATCGGAAATAAAACGCTAGATCGGGATTAACCTGGCCAGTTTTGGCAAACTCCTCCAGCGATCGAACCGACAGAGACGCTTGAAACGGTGTGTAGATGAACGAAATCCGTTCTGCTGCTCGGGTCGGCAGTGCCATGACCAAGGCAGACAAACAGCCCACACTAAGAAGCCCCAGTTGCTTTAGATGGTTTCGCGATCGCATGGGGAAATTAGAAGAGAGGAAGATCTGCATCAGGCTGAATCTCTGCGACTTGTCAGGATTGGTCGGCACGGGCACTCTGCCTTCCTAGAATACCGCAAAGGGTTTATCCTAAAGCGCTTGATCCACGGTCAA
>CAZBTL010000012.1:4950-16100 GCA_964494755.1 uncultured bacterium
AGATAGTTTTCTGGAATGGTACTGTGGTTACCGTCCCGTAGGGCATGGTAATTGGGTGACAGGATTTCAATTCCGACTTCATTGCATTTGTCCTGAATATTCTGATGCAGGTCAGAATAAATAAATTGACATTTTTCCGGGTGGTCGGTGAAGGCATTCAGCTCATAGCTGATATTGAAGTCATTCAGAGCGGTTTGTAGGACGAAGGGAGCTGGGTGATGCAAAATATCTGGTGTGGCATAAGCTGCCGCAATGAGAGTCGCATGCACCTTTTGCCAGGGAATATCGTATCCCAGGGTGATGGTTGTGTGCAAAATCAAACCGGTGTCATCCCCTGATTGTTTGGCCAGCGCGCTGTAATTGATCACATTGCTGGTAATGATGGTGGAGTTCGGGATAGTGATCACCACATTTTTAGGCGTGCGAATGCGGGTGACCAACAATTCCTTAACAACCACAATTCCCATCAAATCACCAATTTTAATCATGTCACCCAACTGAAAACTGCGGGTGTAGACGGCCACAATTCCCCCCACAATATTGGAGACTGTGTTGGCAGCCCCAAAAGTTAACAGGGCACTGATTAACAGAGAAACTCCCTGGAAGGCAGGAGAGTTGAAGCCCGGCATAAAGGGCATAGCAATGGCAACGGCTAGCGCCATTACAAAAAAACTAACCAATTTCAAGGTGATAGCAATCCAATCGGGATATAGCCAGGAGATTGAAATATTGCCCCGCTCCACCTCGCGAAAGAACAACCGGATAAAGGCCAGAATCTCGCGGGTGATAAAAATAATCAGCACCAGAATAATCAAGTTAGGCAAATAGGCCAGAATGGCATTAATAATCTGGTTGAATCCATGACTAACCAAACTCCAGAAATTCTTGGCCAGTGGTTGGGTCCAGGGGAAAAAGCTCAATACCCAAAAGGCATAGAAACCCAAAATGACCAAGTTGAGGATGTTTCGGGTCAGATCCACAAGGCGCAGAACCAGTTCCAAAAAGGGGGTGAAGGAGATGGAACGAGTCCCCTGGAACCCCAGAATGGAATCGTGGTGTTCTATCCAGCGCTTGAGGCGATCGACGGTAGTGGCATAGAGCCAATCCAACGCTCGAAACGTCAACACTAAGGCCACCGTGGCCAGAATGGTGTAGAAAACTCCCTGGAGAATCCTGCCAGGAGTGCGTTCCGCCCGATAGGTCTCTATGGCTGTCTGAATTTTTTGGATATAGTGGGTGGCCAGTTTATCCGGACTTTGCTGAGCTAATTCCGCATCTCTAGCGGTGATAGCAAGGATGGTAATAGGGGGATCCTTGCCAGCCACAATCAGAAGATTTTGCTCATCCATTTGAGAACGAACAGAAGAGATCGGAATTTCCGAGTTATCAGCAATTTGAGTCAGTCGTTGGCTGACCAACTGGGCTCGATCCACGGCGGACAAGGCTCCCGCCCTGGCTCTGATTTCAAACAGGGGTTGTCCCCCTAAAGCAACCATAGTCGGCGTTAGTCCAGTCACTAGTTGTTCCGAGACTGGCTGAGCTGACGCTGTGGGGCTTGGTGATTGGGCCTGCACCGGATTTGCCAGCGGCAGAAGCAACAGAACCACCATTAGCAAGGCCCATAGTCTGCATAGAAATGGATAAAATTGACGCCTCATAGGAGCAATGAATTAGGAACTCTTAGGATTTTGGATTGAATAACGTCGCCACTCTGATGTGCTTGCAATCCCTCACCCCCAATCCCCAACTCCTCCCCCTTTCCCACCCAAATTGGGGAGACGGGGCAGGGGGGGTGAGGTAGAAAAGGGCCAACCATGAAGTGATTAGATCTTGAGCTTTAGAGGGTGTTAGGGGCAATTGGTTCAATATCGGGGTCGTAGCCACCGATTTGATTGGTGCGTAAAACCCAGACACTAGCGCCATGATCCAGGAAGATATGGACAATGGTGTCGCTGGCTAGGCGGGGCAACATGGTGCGCCAACTACCCAGGCCGGTCATCAGGTTACGCAACGGTCTATCTTCCAGGGTGCTGCCCAGGTTAAATTCATTTTTCTCCCAGTCGGGCCGAGGGAAACCCAAGGGTTGAAGTTCCAGGGACAATTTCTGGCCCAACCATTTTAGATCCCGTAGCCGATGTTCTTGCTCTGAATGATTGGCCATTAACATCTGGCGCAGTTGGGGGTTGCTTTGAGCTGTTTGTTCCATGGAGCGAATGCTGGCGAACAAAGCCTGGTTGGAGTCTTGGGAACAGTTGTTGGCCGGACCCACAAAGGTGCCCCCGGTGCCATCCCCGATTCGGTAGCGGGCGGTCATCACTTGTAAATGGTTGAGCATGTTGTCCAGTGGCGACACCTGATAGCCATTCAAGTCGTAGTAGCCGGTAAAGGCATCCAGTTTAATCAGCAGGTCGCAGGTGGGACGGGTGCCAACCCAGCCAAATTGGCGATCGCCCAGATAACGAGACCAGTGCAGGGTGCCTGCTGTCAGTCCATCGGTATTTTGGGTATAGACCTGGTAATAGCGCAGATCAAAGCGCAACTCATCGGCCAGGGGGTCTCGGATGACCTGGGCCAGTCCGTAGGCAAAATGACCAAAGAAAATGGGGGTGGCAGCGGCCGGTTCCTTCTTCTTGCCGCCGATGCCGCCATAGGTATGGATCACCAGGGCGCGATCGCCTTCCCGCCATTCAAGACTGGCGGCCTGAATCGCTGATGCCGAGCCATTGCTACGGTTGGTACACAGCACAGAAGTAATCCGCCCTTTTTGGCTCACCGGATCCGCCCAGGAGCGCTTACGGATGTAGGAGTAGGAAGCTTTGGGACCAAACACCACCTGATCCGGTTGCAGGCGGAACAGCGATCGGGGAGCCAATGATTGCACCACAAACAGTCCCTGGGCATCCTGAGCGCCGTAGATATACCAGCCCGTTTCATTCAATGGCCCTTTTTCCAGATCCCGGGTGCTTGAGGGATAGCTGCCATAGGCTTCTGCGAGCATCACTTCTGGTAGGCGGACGATTTCTTCGGGGCCATCAAACTGGCGGGAAGTGCGGTTAAAGTGAACCACCCGAAACTGATCGGTTCCAGTCAACGGTTGCAAAAACTGCACCAGCGCATAGAAGCGGCCGGTAATTTCTACCGGCTGACTACGGATGGAGAGGGTGCTGTCGCTAACCTCTACCGGATCATTCAACATCACCACAATGTCATCGACCGGATGGGCACCCGCCAATGACTCCAGCGGGCCGACCTGTCGCCAGTGGTTCAAACGGTCGGAATGAACCAGTCCGCCATAGCGGCTACTAAACTCGGCATCCGCACTGAAATGGACATCCTTGGTAATAGCCTTGAGCTGTTGTTGAATCAGCGGAATGTCGGCCCAGCGTAATTTGACGACGCGACCCACTAAGGACTGATGGTCAACCGGGGCATGGTAAACCTCAAAAAACACGCCTTGTCCTGGTTGCCGTTCCTCAGGTTGGGGTAGGATTAGCCGTCCCATCCAGTTGCCAATCGGCTGATAAAGGTTGGCATTCAGCGCCTGGGCGATCGGGTAATAGTCCGGGTGAACAAAAGCTGCCTGCTGATACAGGCCATAGTTGCTGAGTTTGCGAGGAATCGATTGATCCGCTTTGAGTGCCTCACCCCGCAGGATCTGCAGGATGATTTCGATGGTGTTTTGCAGGTTGGTGCGGCCATCGGGCAGTTTAGCCTTGGGATCCATATAGCCGCCGGGAACCTGGTGACCCACTGGCCCAGCCGAAATAATGGTAATCTTGCCTTTGCGCTTGGCTCGGTTCCAGTAAGACAGGGGAAACAGCTTCCAGCGGCCAGGGTACATAATCGGTCCCAGTCGCTCGACGGGATCCTTATCCCCCACAATGTGGTAAAGATGCTCTAGTTTGAGGAAGTCATTGTTAGCGCTCATTACTCCGCCCAGAGAAATGACTTCAATCGGGGCGCCCAGAGCTTTTCTCAGGTAGGGCGCAGAGGCTACCGACATTTCACCGCCACCGCTGTAGCCAATCAGCGAAATCGGAACGCCACTGTCCGGTTGATAGCCCCGCTCAATCAGACCATCAAACACGACTTGGGCAATGCCCTGGTTATAGATCGGGCCATAGCGCTTGTCAGAGGAAACAGCCACAATCAGCACGTTGCGCAGATTGACTAAAATGCCCAGCAGAGCCGTTGGATTGGCCCAGCGAACCTTGTCAGCCCGCTTCCAAAGAAAAGCCAGGGGTCGATCCTCATCCAGGGGCTTATTCAAAACTGAATACATCATCAATCCCTGCACCAGTTCCATGTCGGCTGGCAGGGCTGGCCGCAGGGCGTTGAGAAAGTCCTCCACATCAGGCGTGTATTCCTCACCGGACTGGCCAATGCCATCCAGATAAACCACGTAACGGGACACCGGTTTACTGGCAAGACCGGGAGCCACCACTGCTTCGGTGGAAAGAGCGATCGCCTGACTGGTGTCTACTTCATCGCCATACCAGCCAGCCCACCAGCCTAGGCTTTCCAGGGGGGCCAGCAAGCCAGCGAAAATAAAGCCGACAATCGCAATCCAGCCGATATCAAAAACTAGACGGAACAGGCCATGCAGGTTGTTGTACCAACCAAACAGGGAATCCCGAATCGGTCGTAGCAGGATCAACACCACCACGAACAGGATAGCCATCAGGAGCAGACTAAACAGGAGTCTGAGTTGTTGCGGAATACCGCTGGTGCGCTGTTCCAACTGAACCAGGGGATCGGTGGTGTCAACCGATTGCACGACATGGACAGCGGTTTTGGGTTGGGTTTGGGAGACAACCGCCTGGGCCACCGCTTGGGCGGCTGCCGGTGCGGAGCGGGCCGCCTGAACTAACTGTCGCGCCTCTGGTAATTGGGTTTGGGATGGGGTGACAATCGGTGCGGCTGGCTTGGTGCCCGATCGCACGAGGGCCGCCAGTTCACTGCGGCTTTCGGCTAACTCAACGCCAGCCACCCGATCAGCCAGTTCCTTGCCAAATTGGGCGATCGGTTTACCAATCGTATTTTCCAGCACTTGTTTGACAAACCAGCCAAAGGCTACATAGCCAAAGGCAAAGGCCCAGCCTAAATTGGTAATGGCGGCAAAGCCAGCTACGATCGCCAGCAAGTTCCAGACCGACAGAATTACAAGGATGGGATAACCCAGATAGGGCAAAGCGCCCAAGAAGCTGAACAGCAGCGGCGCATAGGCCAGGCCAATCACCTTAACCAGGGTTGCAAAGGGGACATCCACTGACCAGGGAAGCCGACAAATTAACCAGGTGCTGAACACCAGGAACAGGAAGCCAAACAAAAACAGTACGGCATTCAGCAACAAACTGAAAACAAATCGAATTGGCTTCACCCGGTTGATAAACAGGATAATGCTTTGACCCACCGCCAGGGACAAACCCGCCAACAACACCACTAACAGCGCCAGCCAGAAATCTGGCAAAGCTGCCACCCGTTGAAAGGCTTCGGCCTGTAGGCCAAAAGTCTTCCCTAGCAGTTCACCAAATTGATTCAAGGAATTTTCAGGCATTTTCGAGTTCCAATGAACAATAGAGTCTGTCAAGTTGCTGGGGTGATCTAGATCCGACGACGGACTTGCTTGGGCAATTGGGTAGAAAGCACTAAGGCAATTACACTCATCCCAATGGCAACCAACAGAGCTGTTCGCATTCCCTCTACGGCGGCAAATCGGCTAATTGACGGCAACTGAGCCATCACTGGTTCAGGTAGAACTTTGGCTAAGGCGGCCCGCCGTTCTTCCTTGGAGAAAGTTTGCACCATGCGCTGCAGGGTGGAAATCGCATCTTGCCGCTGGCTATCGGACAGGTTTACCCCCATCAGCTGTACCACCCGATTCACCACGCCAGTGGAGGCAGCAGTAATCAAAATCGTACCCAGAATACCTCGACCTAGAGAATTTCCCAATTGTTGACAGGGGTTATAAATGCCGGTGCCTTCTGGTTTTTCAGCCCGCGAGGTAGTGGCATAAGTGAGGGTGCCAATATAAGTCAGGAAAAAGCCGGAGCCCATACCCATGACAATTAAGGACGGCAGGATGCTGAGCGCTGTCATCTTGGGTGTGATTACAACATAGAGCGATAACAGCCCGACTGTCAGCAGGGCCAGCCCAAAATAGACGATATATTTGGGTGGTAACTGGTCATCAATACGGAGATATTGCAACAACACCACCATCACCACCACCATGGTTAGACTGTAAGGCAAAACTGCTAGCGCCGTCTGAAAGGGATTGAGGGGAAGAATCGTCGGCAGTGCTTGATATAGATTAAATTGCACACCCGATGTGACCAACGTATGGAACGTTGCTGTCATCAGACCAAAGACAAACACTATATTGCGCAGCAACCCGACTCGCAGCAAGGAAAGCCCAGATGGTCGATCCTGTTGCCGTTGCCAGAAGGCGAAGAGACCCAAACAAATGATGCCGACAGAGATCAGGGTGGGCACAATCGACAAGGCAAAGGGGGGAATCACCATGCCTGCAATGGAAAAGGTTTCCTTCGGTTCCCACCAGCCGTATTGTCCGCCCAGACTCAGTCCTAACAAAATGAAACCAAAGCCCAGGAAGGAAATGAGGCCCCCTATCCAATCAATGGGTACCTGACGGGGAACAGCCGTGGACGGCAGAGTCCGACCCAACCACAGAATCAACAAAAACACGATGATGGCAGGGGCAAAGGACCAGCGCCAGCCGAAATTAGACGCAATCAGTCCACCAATAATGCCGCCGGATAGGCCTCCCATGACCGAGGCTAGAATGAAGGCCAGGGTTGCCTGCTGTTCGGCTTTGCCATCAAAGGCAAAGTCCATAATGGTCCAGGGGGAACTGATCAGCGGTGTGGCGGCTAGACCAGTCAGTAGGGAAAAACTGACCACCCAGAGGCCGATGTTGGGGCTGAGGGTCATTAAGGTAATGCCGAGGCCGTAAAAAATGAGGCCAATCATAAACACCCGTTCTCGCGGATAAAAGCGGCACAGGTTTTCAGTGGTGGGGGCAAAGGAGGCGGCCACCAAGGAAAACAGCACCAGGGCTCCCTGGATGTAGCCGAGGCTGGTGTCCAGGTCTCGCACTAATAAGGGCATGATGGGCTGAACGACGCTGACGTTATAAGCGAGCAAGAATAGGGTCAGCCAAAGGGCCCAAAAATCCTTGCGATCCAGGGCGATGGATTGGGAGGGGGAAACCGCCATAGGGAATGGTTAAGTCGCAGACTAAGAAAAACTATACTCGTGTTACTGGAATTTTTAGATCGCGGATTGCAGACCAACTACAGACTGCTCGAAGCTTTGCTCTAGGTCAGCGCAATCCCTTCCAGCTTCGCCAACAGGGGATTCTTTTCTACCCACACCGACACCGAACCGCCATTACAGCGAAACTCAGCCCAGCCCTTGTCGTTGGTCTGAATCGGCTCCTGGATGTGGCCGGTGATGTCGTAAAACTCCGTGTTGGGCTTGCCCACTTCCATCCATTTGCTCCCCGCCGGACCATCACTCAGAAGCACCGCCATGGCGTGAGGGTGACGCTCTGTTCCCAACCGGGTCCAGCCAATGGTGTTGAAATGGTCCAGATAATCGTACTGGGGACCATAGGCAAAATTTTGGCGGGCAAACAGCAGGCGATCCAGGATGTCCTTGTGGCTGTCCATCCAGATCTCGTACTCATTGCCATCTCGCCCCTTGTCCTTATAGTGGGCCCCGTAGTAGTCGGCGTAGAACACACAGGGATAACCCTGCTGCCGCAACAGAATAATGGCGTAGGCCAACGGCTTAAACCAGGATTCCACAATAGATTCCAGGGCCTGCAGGGGTTGGGTGTCGTGGTTTTCTACCAGGGTGACGGCAAACAGCGGCAATTCCTTCATCAGGGTGCCGTCAAAGATTTGCCGCATATCGTAATTGCCGCCAGCCTTGCTGGCCTTATGAAAGTTTTGGTGCAGAGGCGCATCAAACAGGCTCAGCCGTCCGCCCGAGTTGCCGATGTACCAGCTCAGGGTGCCAAAGTTATAGGTCCAGTATTCGCCGACGCAAAACAGATCTCGACCACTATAAGCTTCCAGGTGATCCAACCAGTCGCTGAAGAAGTCACCATTAATATGCTTGATGGCATCCAGGCGGAAACCATCGGCCCCTATGTGATCCAACAGCCATTCACCCCAATACTTCAACTCACCTCGGACCTCCGGATGGTTCATGTCCAGGTCAGCCCCCATCAGATAATCGAAGTTACCCTCTTCCAGATCGACTTTGGTTTCGAAGCTCTTGTCGGCCATCTTCCAGACCGCTTTATAAGTGGGCTCGTAGCTGTTGTAGTCCACGGAGTCAAAGTGCCACCAGTGCCACTTCATACTGGAATAGGTGTCCCCCCGGCCGGGAAAATCAAAGCCAGTCCAGGCCTTAATTTTGCGGGACGGTCCCATGGCCTGATTGCGATTGCCGGGATCGAAGGGAACGGCATCAAATTCTTCTTCGTAGTCTGCCGCCATCTTATGGTTAAACACCACATCGGCATAGATTTGAATCCCATTGTCCCGGCAGGTTTTGACCGCATCGACATACTCGTCTTTGGTGCCGTACTTAGTTCGCACCGAGTCTTTTTGGTCAAACTCGCCTAAATCAAACAGGTCGTAAACACCATAACCCACGTCATTGCTACCACCAATCCCCTTATAAGCTGGGGGCAACCACAGGGCGGTGAAGCCTTTCTCTACCAGCGCCCTGGCCTCTCTTTTCAAGTTCTGCCAATGGGTGCCATCCGCCGGAATATACCAGTGGAACCATTGCATCAGGGTGCCGTTAAATTCACCGGGAATTCGCTTTTGGGTAAGATGGTCTAGATTGTTTTGAAACCAGTCTTTCAGCATCCTCTGGGCTTGCTCACGCACCTCGGGACTGAGGTCTTTGCCCAGGGATTGGAATTGGTCTTTGAGCTGTTGAAACGGAGTGGATGCCATCGCTACACCAATATGGAGAGAAAATTATTCTAGTAAAAGATATGGTGAAACACGGAAAAGGCTACATGTTCCTTCATTTTGTGGCTGAGCTATTCTAGGCCTGTTCTGTTACAACCATCGTGCGTAAGCGATAATGAACTCTTGGTCAGTGGCCAGGAAAGTCCGTTGAGGTTCAGGAAATAAGCCCTGTGGCCATTGCGACTCTTGCCGAATTCGCGATCTCGCTTGATTGAAGCCGACCGAGCTGATCTGGCAACGGTAGTTGGCCGAGCCCTTGATGGACAGGAGGCAACCAGTTCTTCCCTGGTGTCATCGGTGGCGAATCCTGTTTCTATCGAATCATCATTAAGTTGGCTAGCCAACGGCTATCAGAAAAACTGTCGAACAACAGGATCATCAGAAAGGTCAGGGGCATGGCCAAAAAAGCGCCTGGTCCACCCAACAGCCAGACCCAAAAGGCAAAGGACAGGAACACTGCGGTGGGTGATAGGTTTAGTCCCCGCCCCATGAGCAGAGGCGACAACACATTCTCCGCCAAAATATTGGCCGCTGTAAATCCCAGGATGACCAGAAGGGAAGAGATTAGCCCCGATTCGGCCAGGGCAAGAATGACCGGAGGAATCGCCGCCAGAAAGGTGCCCACGTAGGGCACATAGCTCAGAAAGAAGAGCAGAACGCCCCACAGCAAGGGAAAGTCAACTCCCAGGATCAACAGGATGAGGATTACCGCCCCAGCAGTCACCCCATTGACGATGCCCCGCAATCCAAATTGACGAACCACATTCTGACCGAAGATCGATAGTTTTTCAACCGCAACGCTATCGCTGGATAAACTGCTAGCCAGACGCTTCATCAAACCTGACCCTTCTGCCAGGAAAAACAGCGTAGTCATGATGATGAAGAAAAAGCTGCTGAGGAAGCTGGCAACCCCCCCCAAGAGTGACTGGATAGCAACCACGAATGTGCCGCCTTGGAAAAGGGCTTGAAGCTTCAGGTCACTCATCCCATGTTGTTGCAGTAGCTGATCGATTTCTGCTACCTGTCCATCCAATTGAGTGGTGTAGGTGGTCAACCGACCAGCCAGACTGGTTGTAGAGGTAGCCAGCAGTCCAAACAGCACGCCAAATAGAGTCACCAACCCAACCAGCATCAAAATGAGAGCTAATGGAGTTGGTGTTCCTTTGCGACGGAGCCAGTGATACAGGGGACTAAATAGCAAGCTCAGCACCAATGCAAACAAAATCGGATTCAAAATGGGTGCGGCGAAATGGATCCCTGCCAACACAATGACCACAGCAGCCAGAACAATGATGACTGCAGCCAGAGACGATCGTCGAAGTGCCATAAGTTTTCCTCCTGTTTAGCGGATTTCAAGCCACTGCTCTGCTGCCGATTTTGCCTGCAGCAGACCTTCACCCAGGACATCGGTGGCCAGAAAGATGTCGGACTGGGGAATCACGTCGGTAATCTCTGTTTTCACCAGTTGGTCCCGTACTACCGGGGAAACACCGACCAGCATCAGTTTGCTGTTTCGCTGCTGCAATTCGCTGGCATAGCGCTCCAAGAGCTTCAAGAAGGTGCTGCCCAACTCTTTGCGGCCCCGTAGGCCCAGAATAACGACCGAATGATCGGCGGTGTAAGGAGAAGGCAAGGCCTGCTGCAAAATATCCGCACTGGCATAAAACACACTGCCGTAGATGTTGAGCATGGTCAGCGTATCTGGTTCCAGGCTGGTAGGGGGTGTCTGTTCCTGAAGCAAGCGGGTATCTGGCAAAAAGACCATCTGCTTCACTTGCACATCCAGCGAGGATTGATAAACATGCAGCAGAATCGATAACACCACCCCCAGCAAAACAGCATACTGAATCGGCAGCAGCAGGGCCGCAATAAACGTGACCAGCATGACCAGACGGGGCACCCAGCCGGTTACCCACACATCTTCCCAGCTATCCACTTTAATGGCTTGAAACCCTGCCACGATCAGCAGTCCGGCGATCGCTGGCATCGGAAAACGCTCCACCACTCCGGCAAACAGCAACACCATGGCAATGGTGATTGGCCCGGCTAATATGCAGGCCCAGCGGGACACCGCACCAGCACTGCTAAAGACCGCACCCAGCGGGGCACCAATCATCAGAGAGTTCAGGCCGC
>CAZBTL010000012.1:16200-33154 GCA_964494755.1 uncultured bacterium
GCACTGCTAAAGACCGCACCCAGCGGGGCACCAATCATCAGAGAGTTCAGGCCGCTGACGGGATTCACCCCAGCCAAAATAGCTGAAGCCAGCCCATCTGGGATGGAAGTGAGGGCATTGGTCAAAGCGGCGATCGCATCAGCCGCCCAGTTGGGAGAACCGGCGAATCGACGGCTAGCGGATGAACCTGAACCCGTCATAATTGCTCTCCTGCCTGTTGCCAATCCCGCAGAACGGCTGAAATGGTTGTATCCGGACCTAACACCCCAAAGCGATCGCGCAAGCCCGGAGCCCGCAGGCGATCGCGCACCAGACCTGAAGCTCCTGCTCCAAAGGCGACCAGAATCGAAATGGAAGAGGTGGGGCCGATCGCTAACTGACGAGAGGTGCCAAACAAGACATAGGCGATCGGAGCCAAAATGCTGGCATAGAGCCCGGCCTGGGGAGGCAGTCCAGCCGGGGACGCATAGGCCATTGCCACCGGCACACAAAAAGCCGCCAGGGTGATACCGGATACCAGATCAGGACCCAACCAGTCCCGAGGATAGGTCGGCAACCAGCTCGTAATGGGTAACCAGGCGATCGCCCAATGGGTGGAGTGGGATTTGAGAACCATAGCTTACGTCCGTCGGTAGGCATACTTGGGCAAATAAAAGGAAACCGCCAGACAGATCAGACCAAAGGCCAATGTCACCAGCAGTGTAAGTTTCATGGCCCCAGCGGCTGACCCATGCACAATGGTGACCAAATGGGGTTGAATCGGAGCGGGTAAGCTGTTGGTTAATAACTGGCGACGTTCTTCCTGGGGAAAGGTTTGGGTCAGTTGTCCCAGTAAATAGATCGCCTGTTGTCTCGTGGTTGGGCTAACTGTTTGCCCCAGTTGGGCAATGATGGTGTCTACGACTTTGACTGAACCAATGGTAATCAACGTGGTTCCTAAAATGGCCCGACCCAGCGATTCACCCAAATTTTGGGCAGGGTTATAGATGCCACTGGCCTCGGTTTTCTCATCCTGCTGGGCCACCGAGAAAGTCAGTTCATCAATCTCGGAGAGAAACAAGCCAGCACCGATGCCCATAATGACCAGCGGCAGGATGAAGTTGGCTGATTTCATGGTGGCGCTGATCTGACTATAGAGGTAGCCAATGCCCAGGCACAACAGAATCAGCCCGGATTGCAAAACGAAACGGGGTGGCAGGGATAATCTGGGTTTGAGCCAAACAGAGGCCGTGACCACCACCAGCATGGCCAGGGTGTAGGGCAGCACAGTCAGAGCCGTGCGAAGGGGATTCAGCTCTAAAACAACCGGAATAAACTGGTACAGATTAAACTGCATTCCCCCATTGATCAAGGTATAGAGGGTGGCTACCCCAACCCCAATTAAAAAAGATTTACGCCGCAGTAACCCGACCCGCATCAACGCAGCCTTACCGCGGGTGCTCTGTTGTCGTTGCCAAAAGAGGAAAATGCCAAAGAAAATCAACCCAGATGCAATTAACGCTGGCACAAAGGAAACCCCAAACGGGGTTAACACCAGACCACCCAATTTCAAAATCTTTTTTGGCACCCACCAGCCATACTCCCCGCCCAAACAAACCCCCAGCAGGGTAAGGCCGAGGCCCAGGAACGAAAGTAATCCACCAAACCAGTCCAATGGAGCAGATCGCTGCGGAATCGTGTTGGGCACATGCCGGATCAACCATAGAATCACCGGGATCAGGAGTAATCCTAAACCAAAGGCCCAGCGCCAACTCCAGACAGAAGCAACCCAACCGCCCAAGATGCCGCCGGTCAATCCACCGGCCACACCGGCCAAAACCAGAGCCAGAATGGCATACTGTTCCGCCTTGTCGGTATAGATCTGTTCTAACAGGGCGCCGGGTGTTGTGACTAAGGCGGCCCCCGACAAGCCACAGACCAACACAAAGGAGATCGAAAAGTTGGCAATGGTGGGGCTTAAGGCCGTCATCAGAAGACCAATGGCAAACAACCCCAGACTGATGGTGTATATGAGCTTGCGGCCAAACCGGCGACTTAAGTTTTCACTGGTTGGCGAAAACGATGCAGCTACCAGGCAGACCAGCACCAACATGCCTTGAATGTAGCTAATGCTGGAGTTAAACGCTTGCACCAATGGCGGCATGATGGCAGGAATTAGGGCAAAGGTGTAAACCAGCATGAACTTGGTCAGCCAGAGACCAATCGGAGTGCCCCAGGTGTCCAGAAAGGCAGACGGCTGAGGGGCTTGAGAAGCGACAGGGATTTCAGGGCTCATAAGGTTGAAATAGCTCTATCGGACCAGAAAGAAGACTTCGAATCACTGGCAACCGGATGGGTCGATCAACGGATTGCCCAGACCTACGGTTTAATTACCCCCAGACCCCGCAACCCATCGGCAATGAATTCAATCGCCAGGGCTGCCTGCATGACCGCAAACACCCAACCAATCATCAGTAAAGTCGAGATTTGTAACCGATTAATAATCGGTCGAGCAAAGATCATGCCCAGGTAATTCAAGGCCATGACTGCCAGGAGCATTGCCAAAATGGATAGCTGCAACGGGATATTCCAACCGGCATTGCCAGTGGTGACCAGAATAGCCACTACCCCATAGGGAGTGATAATGCCGGGAATGGCCAGAGGCGAAATGGCGATGTTCTCGACTTCCTCCTCCGGTGGGGGAGGCAGGTGTTGGGAGCGCTTGGGGATGGTGAACTGGGATAAAATCTTCAGGGCTGCAATCAGCAGCAACAGACCACCCGCGATCAGCAGCGAGTCAGCGGAAACCTGCCAGTTTTTGACGATATTGCGCCCAATCAAGCCCAGCAAAATCACAATCACGGTGGCAATCAGAGTGGAGCGCAAAGCGGCCCGAAACCGGAACCGATCGGTGGCATCCGCCGTCAGGCGGTAAAACACCGGAATCACTTTCAACGGCCCCAGGGTCAGGAAGAAAATGGTGAAAATAAAAGGAAGTCTGTCCATCTGGTTCACTCCCCATGAATTCTCTCACGAGGCTCTTCCTGACGATGGTTGGGATGGGGCAGCTTACGCACATAGAGAACAACGCTAATCCCAGCAATTACCGCCGCGATCGCCAGACCCAGATTCAAAATAGCGGGATTACCATCCCAGTCCACCACCGCACCGGCAAAATTAATCGCCAGGATGACAATTACCACACTCACCAGAATGACCTTCAGTTCCTCAAAGTCTTCGACCCTGAGCCAGTTGGGCAGGCGCATGCTGCCATCAATAAACAGGTGATAGAGCCCCAGGGCAATAATGTAAAACACAATGCCCAGAAACAGGAAATCGATCACCTCAATGAAGCCGAGGGAAACAACCTTGGAAGCCTCAACGGTCAATTCCTGAGCCCGAAAGATTTCCCCAATTAAGTGAATGGCAAGGACAATGCCATAGATCAGGATAGTTGCAGAGCCAACCAGGGACGCAATCACGGCCAGTATAACGAGATAGCGGCTACTTAACAAAAAGCGTTGCATAGTCTATCAGTACTCCTTATAGATGAATGAAATTTGTCCCAGGGTAGGCCTCTCCCTACCGAACTTACTGCCTTAATCCGGGACCAATCAACATGCTCAAAAAAGCAATCCCGCCTAATCCGGACAGCACATGCGCCACCACCAGCGTCGGGGAGACCCGTGAGGTGTAATGCAGTTCATTGCGCTCGATGCAGCGAAGTTGCCGACGATGATCTATCGCAGCATACAACCTGGAAAAGATGCCTAAGGCGACAAAACCTAACCAAAGGATCCGGGAGGCTCGAAGCGTGTTTCATGCACCCCAAAATTCCCGATCGAGAACCGAGACAATGCTGTCAATACCGAAGCCAAAACTAATCAGGGCCAACGAGGTGCAAATCCAGGCCATCAGGGTCCGTTCTTGAGCGGCCCGATTACGTTCCCTGGCCAGTTCGGTTTGAGTGCCCGGGGGAGATGGAGACGAATTCATGCTTCAGTTATCGCTTGATCAGGTCTCTCAGTTTTCTTTCTAGTTTGAGCTGATGATCCAATTCCAACTGCACATCGCGCAGCATCTGTTCGACCACACCGATTATCACCTGGGCTATCCCATATTCACGGCTACCCAGCTTTTCTAAAACCTGATACAGGATCGCTACACTCCGCTGGATAGATTCAGATTTCTCGGATTCATGCTTATTCATGGGCCATCATATCGATCGCAACGGTAACTGCCAAAATCAGGACATCATTTTGTCCCGGCTCAATTTCCACTCCATAGACATCGCTGATGCGAAACCAGCGCTTGGAGACTTCGGCGATTTTGTTACGCCCAGCTTCGATGCTGTATTCGTGATCCAGGACATTCCCCTGCACATCCAGGTCAGGACCATCACCAATTTTGACTACCCAGCGATCTCGCA
Organism: uncultured bacterium; assembly: GCA_964494755.1. Lineage (GTDB taxonomy): Bacteria > Cyanobacteriota > Cyanobacteriia > Leptolyngbyales > Leptolyngbyaceae > CAZBTL01. The sequence goes on from CAZBTL010000012.1 coordinate 20,609, forward strand.
GGGGGGCAATCATGGCTTTTTTCACCACGGCCAGTTTTTCTCCCCGGGGTCCTTCAATTTCCATCGAGTCTTTGATCCGCATCATCCGCTCCTGGATCTTGCACAATTCATGGCCGTGCAGATCTTCAAAGTCCAGGGTTTCACGGACCCGTAAGGCTTTGCCGTTGACCTTAAAAACGCGATCGCCCTCCTGGTTTTCGATGAAAAAGTCATCGCCAATGGAAATCATCCGTTCCCGCATTTTGTAAATCGTATTACCACTGTTACGGCGACCAAAGCTGCGGTCTTGCTGACGTTCTTCCCGGCGGTCTTGACGAGATTCGCGATTAAACATGGTTGTGTCTCCTTGGAGTTGCAAAATTGGGCATGAACAAAAAACGCAGGGTTAGACGATAAACTCAGGACGCTTGCGGGACGATCGCTTGCCGATTTCCCCAGCCAAGGGCATCAAAATCACCAACATCAGCAGGGCTCCCACCAAAATCATGGTCAGGACGTTGGGGTCATTGGCAAAATTGCCACTGGCAACCACCATAGCGGCGGCAATGTTCCGTTGGGCGGTGCCCAGACCCAAAACCGATCGGGTGCCTGGGGAGGGGCCACCCAGGAAATAGCCAATTACCGCCGAGGCAATGATCAAAATAATGGCAGCTAAAAGGGCGCCGCTGCCAATGGTTTCCAGTACGCTGTTAATATTGAGTACCAACATCAAGACAAACACCGCCAGCAGACTGGTGCTGGATGCCTGGGTCATCATTGGTCGCAGGGAATGGGCAATATCGTCATAGCGGGCATTAACAAACAACCCAATCGCCAATGGGATCAGCATCAAAATAATCAGCGATCGGGCAATATCTAGGGGATTGACCTGCACTCCTGGTAGCAACCAGGGCAATACTACCGGCACATAGATCACGGTCACCACCATGAGCAACACCATCATCCCCACACTGAGGGCAATGTTTCCCTTGGCCGCCTGGGCCAATTTAGGCAGAAAGGGTGCACCAGCAGCCGTAGCCAGCAAAATCAACCCAATTGCCAGGGAGTGATCCAGGGGAATCACGCTTTTAAGCAGGTAGGCGACCAGCGGCACCAGCACAAAGTTGGCCAGCAACACCCGCAGCACCAGACCGATGTTTTTCAGGGGCTCCAGAATCTGTTGCACAGTTAGACTCAGACCCAGTGACAGCATACTGCTGATCACAAAGACCAGGGTACTGAGATTGGCGAGGACTTCAATAATTTCTTTCATGGTTCTGTTGATGATTCCTATCCCAAGTTTTTTATCTCCTAAAGCAAAGATGGACACATCAGTTGTCACTTTCTGTAGACATCTTTGCGGTGTTTGCATTAGAAAAGGAGAATGATCTGCTTTTTATCGTTGATTTCATGACGAATCCGGTACTCATTGTCAGTACCTTTCATTTTGACCACGCCATCTTGACGAGGAGCCTGCTGGGTTTATACGAACTATTCAACTTGAGCAACAAAACGGACTCCGTAATCTCTAGCCAATACCTGGCTGTTTTCTATGTTGCAGTCCCCCCTGCGAGATTGACCCTAAGCCTGATCTGTCCGGGTTGTCCGCACAATTAAACGAAAGCCTAAATGGGAGGTGGATGTGTCAATCGGTTCGGCCATGCGGGCGGGTGGCCGACCGGGCGGTTTTCTGGCGGTTTGGGCAGGGGTTGGGGCTGTATTGGCTGGGTGACTCATGGCTGCTCCATTGGAAGGTGGGGTCGGAACCGGCTTGAACTAACTCTGGAAGGGATAGATTTGTTTCCAGTCTCGCTTCATATCTACCACTGTCCACCCCTGTCGCAGGGCTTCGTCTAAGGCTTTATCCAGCCGACCAACAGGTGATTGGCGATCGTAGGCCCACTCCCGCTGGGCATCGGTGTGATGGACGATCAGATTGAACCTGAGCCCTTTGCCAGCAGCAGTCCATTGCAGCATTTGTAAATCGCCATCGGAATTGCCAAAGGCCGAGATCGGTCGGCGGCCAATAAATTTCTGAATGCCAACAGGTTTGCCTTCCTTGTCGTCAATGAAGTCGATTTCTGGCAGGCGAATCAGGACCGGTTCCCCATTGCGTAACTCAAACCGGGTCTTGATACTGCTGCCCACCACCTGTTCCGGTGGAATGCCATAAACCGACTGCACCCAGGGCCGCATAAACTCAATGCCACCCCCGGAGACAATATAGGTCTTGAACCCGTTTTGCCGCAGATAGGCCAGCAGTTCCAGCATTGGTTGGAACACCAAATCAGTGTAAGGCCGCTGAAACCGGGGATGTTTGGCAGTGGCAATCCATTGTTTGACGATCGCCTCAAACTCCGTCGTGGTCATGCCCGCATGGGTGGCTGCCACTATTGGCGTTAAGCCTGCTTCGCCACTGGCCGCCAGGGCTTTCAGGTCATTTTCCAAAACTGCCTGAAAGGGCTGTTGAGTCTGCCACTCGGGATGCTGAGGAGCCAGGGCTTTGACCCGATCAATGGCAAACAGCAACTGAAAATAAGCCGGTTGTTCTGACCAGAGGGTGCCGTCGTTGTCGAAGGTGGCAATGCGGTCGGCTACAGCCACAAAATCTGGACTATTCCTGGCCGTGACCTGGGTAACAAAACCAATGATGGCGGATTTGGTTGGGCCAGAGTTCCAGGAGGGTAGCGGGTCCAGGGGAGTTATCGCATGGAGTCGAGTAGCCTGCCCGACGAAGGGCGGCAACCCCACAGAGAGCCCCAGCCCTACTTTCAAAAACTGTTGGCGGGTCAGTTTCATTTGCCTCCTCCTCCAGTGGGGCTAGAGGGAAAGACCTGTTTGAAGTCCTGTCTCAGGCCAATTACCAGCCCTCCCAGGCGGGGCCTTACTTTAACGGCTCCGGCATTCCTGTAAGGTGAGGGATCAATGGGTTGGGTGGGTGACATTGCTTTACACCTGATTCAAGTACACAGTCTTCAGGAATGGGTTTGCCGTTCGGTCAGGAGAAACCCCAGTGAACCCGGCACGATCAATGCTGTTGCCACAATAGTGGTGGTCGTGGTGAGCCGACTGGACAGGGTGCGGGCCGCTTCCAGACCATCAATCAGATAGCGGATGGTAATCACCACCGCGAAGACACTCACGGTCAGGCCGGTCAGGTGAGAAATCAGTTTGGTCAGGGAAGGGACGCCCGGCGGATGCTCTCTGCGGCTCAGGAGCACACCAGAGACAAACCCACCCAGGCCCAGAATGCCGACGATGCCCCAGCGAACGCCTGGATTGAGGAGGATATCCTCGGAACCAGTCAGAGATTGCTCCATCACCACTGCTATGCCAATAATGATGCCCGCTACTGCCCCAACGCACAGCCACCACAACCGGGGGTTGGAGAGTTCGGTCAGGGCTGAGAGCAGGCTAGTCAGGGCGATGGCGCTGGCTACTGCGGCCGGAACAAAGTCCAGGGTCTTGAGCAGTAGAAGTGCTAAAGTTCCCCCAACTACTGCACCCAAAAACATGACAATCTGACGTTTGGGACTGGACCGGCGTTGAAAAATAGACATCTTCGTTCAAGTTTGGTGGGGCTTGACCTCAGCCCCACCATTAGGGGCCAGGGGGGCTTTCAGGTAGATCTATTCTCAGGAATCATCCTAACTCTGGTGGAATGCTTCCTTCAGCTTGGTTTCCTGCTCTTGGGACAGGTTAGTGGCGATGATCTCAAACTGATCACCTTTGAACGCTTCCGCCACCCGATCGGCCACGGCATTACTAGTCATGGAAAACAGGGCTGAGGTGCCTGGTGTGATTTGATCACGGACCTTTTTGATGAAGGCATCATCAATGCCATAGTCCGCAAAGGAACCCGAAATCGCGCCTGATAGGGCACCCACCGCCATGCCCAGAATTGGCACAAAGAAGATCAGACCAAATAGCATGCCCCAGAAGGCCCCATCCAACGCACCCAGGCCGGTTGTGGGAATGGCCTGACGGGTTTTGGGTTTTTTCTTGCCGGGTTCCCAACTGACAATGGCCGCATCTTCCACCTTGATTAACTGCTGCTGTTGCAGATCCAATAGTTTCTCGACCGCCTTCTCAGCCCCATCAGGGGTGGGAAATTTTAGAACCGTTAGCGTTGCCATCCTAATTCTCCTTGTGTTTGGGTTTAATGGTTTACAGTTTCGCCACAATGGTTAGGGATTCTAAAGTGGCTGAAGGCAGAGGATCTTAGTCAAACCAGTCATTCACATCATCTGAAACCCGATCAATTCTTCGATTGATATCTCTGACCGCATCCTGGGCATCATCACCGAAGTCCTCAATCTCATCTCCCACATCATCGAAGGCGTCTTCAATATCCCGGGTGACATTTTGAATCGGATCAATCTTGCCAATGTCGCCATCAATCAGATCATCCACATCTTCGGCAATATCCAGCACCCGAAACAGACCGGCTACCTGAATCCCAGCAGGGTTTGGGGGCATAGAGGTTGCAGAGCAAGTGGCGGCGGTTGCCGGAACCATCAGGGCACCACTAGCGGTCAGAACACCCGTTAATATCAACAGTGATTTCATCTGGCCACCTCCTTGACTTGAAAGGAATTGAAGAACGTACTGAAATTGGTCAACGATTGGCTCTGGGAAAACAACCCATACAGGCGATTTCCTACCAGGTAAAACCGCATCATCACCGATCGCCCAGTGGAGGCGGTGCCCATAAATTCCCGACCAGCAATGCCGTTGAGCGAAATGGCCCGACCCTTGCTGCTGAGTTCTGGAACCCCAAGCGAGGTTAGGACTGCTTTTGTGGCATCATCCAACCGGGCCTTGGCATCCCGCTGACCCGGCGCTAAATCCGTATAGCCCACCACATAGGAGTCCCCTTTGTCATACAGGTTACGGGCGGCATATTTCTTCCAGGCCAGGGACTTGCCTTTATACTGAGTGGTTTCATTGGTAACCAGGGGAGCCATGGGAAACCGCACGGAGAACCGGCCTTGGGGCGAAGTAAACGTCTGCCAAATCGAGGCTACGGTAAAGGAATCCATGAACCGGCTGGCATTGGCCAGGTCGTTGGCCGAGGCAAAGACGGCAAACAAGCGACGGTTGACCAGGAACAGGCGCAAAGCTGAAACCTTTTCCCGGCGTAGGTTCAGGTATTCCATGCCAGGGACATCCCCCATTGAGATGCGGTGGCTCTGATTCAGAAATACCTGCCAATCAAACTCACTAGCCAGCAGGCGATTCCGCATTCCTTCCAGGACAGCCTCCCGTCCCAGTTCCAGCACCTCCAGGGGCAGATCGGTGTAAGCCACTGCATAGGCTTCACTGCCATTTCGGCTTTGGTTGATGGTCCAGGTCAGGGTCTTGGCGCCAACCGTCGTCGTAGTGGTCCGTTGTTGGGGTGTACCGGGCATTTGCACGGTGTACTTGCCGGTTGTGGAAGCCACCGCTTGCCAACTGGACTGGGCCAGATGAAGGGGGGCTGGTTGATGGCGCGATTGCGGTCTTGTTTCGGCTCGAACCGGCACCAGCGACCCTGCGGTCAATAAACCAGTCGTCAGGATGACGCTGGCGATCGCCCCAGCTCTAGGTGTGATTGTGCTTTGTTTCATGGTGAATGGGACTCTCTGTATGCTCTACTCACTCTTTCCTACTGCCTACATTACTGATCAGTAGGCGTCACCGGCACTGTCGGAAGTGGGAAAGTCAGGGGTTATGGCCAGCTATCCCACCGGATGCGAGGAAACTTCAATTAGAGCAAAGCAAACGGTTCTCACCCCTGATTTACCTGTGGCATCAGGAATGCTCCTATTTCTTATCTCGACAAGCCCAGATGCGTGCCTGGTAGGAATTATTTTCGCCACTACCCACCCACAGATTGAGCTGATAGGGTTGGGTCAAGGTGGGAGAGCGGAACGGCATGTAATAGGTCTTGCCACGGGTGAGATTGCCGCTGCCGCTATAGGCGGTTGATGAACTGCCATCCGCATTTTTCAGCGTCACCGAACCGTCATAGTGTTCGTTGTTCTCCGGCAAGAATTCCAACACATAGTAGTCAAACCGCAACCCTGTAGGAATTGCAAAGTCTGTATTCAAGTTACCGGGTCCGAAAGCCCCTTTCTTAATGGTTTTTCTGACCAGGGTGGAACCACCACCCTCCACCACCTTTAGTGCCACACATTGACCGGCCGCCACGGCTCCCTGGGCAACAGCGGGTGCGGTAGCGGTGAACAGACCTATGGCAACTGTTATGCCCAATGCACTCAACAGGGAAAAAGATTTAGTAGGAATCATTAAAATCATCCTTGCGACTTTTCATTAACAAAACTAAAAGCGCTAACTGTTCTAAATTTCTGTCAACACAGTGGCCATCAATCAATTCGTTGGCTGACTGTTGACTACGGAGAGCCAACTGAATTAGTCGGTTCCCCTCTCAAGCATTAGGGCTTTTCAGCCTTCATCTCAGGGGGGATTGGATTGGTTGCCAGACGATCCGCTAGGATTTCCTCTCCCGTATCCGCCACGGAATAGACCACTTCCCCGCCAGCTTCCAATTGAGCGGCGATGTCTGCTCCTAGGGCTTCTGTCACCACTTGGGTGGCGGCATCTGCCAGGAGATTTTCCACCTGGGTGACCCAACTATGTTCGACAACAGCAATCAGCGCCGATGAGTTAGGCGTCAGGCTTTCAGTCAGTTGCTTCAAGCGAGTTTCCTTAAAACCGCCGTCTTTCAACTTGGCAGCCAGCCCCCCGACCAGTCCACCACCCAGGGCCATCAGCCCCAAGGGGCCGGCCAGCAAACTGAGCACTCCACCGGTTATCGCACCGATCGCAAAGCCTTTGTCAGCCTTGGCATCCGCCGTTTCCTTGATCTTGACCTTACCTTTGGCGTCCTTGCTCAGAACCGCTGCATCGATGATGTTGATCAAACCTCCTTTGCGGGCCTGCTGTAATTGCTTTAACGTGTCACTGGCTGCCTGTTGATCTTGGAAGGCTGCCACAATGATTTGAATGGGAGCGTCCGACATAGAATTACACCTTTTTGATGAATATTTGATGGATGAATGAGGCCAATGAAAAGCAAATAAGTTGCAGTTCTAGAACTTGAATGTCATCCGAACCGTGGCGATAAAATCATCCGGGTTGTTTCTATCCTGATTAGGAGCCGTTAACCAGATCACACCCGGTGTGAGGGAAATATTGTCATTCAACTGATAGCGATAGAAGGCTTCAATGTGCAGGGGCACGTCCACCCGAAACGATCTGGGATTTCCCCCATCAAAATCATTCAGATAGGGCTCGGCCCCCACCACAAAGCCCAATAGGTTGCCTTTTTTGCCCAGATCGGGGAAGGCAAAGGTGAGGGCATAGTTAAAGATCTCCCCATCACCTTCGCCAATCAGGCGGGCATAGGTGGCGCCAAACCAACCGCTGAGAACAAAGCTGGGGCTGAACTGATAGGTTGCCTGGACCCCGTAGGAGTTACTGATCACCGGTTGGGCATCAAATAAGATGCCAGTTGTAAAACGGCTCTGACCGGCTAGGGTATTGGCGACAGCAGTTCCCGTCACGCCCAAAGCATTGTAGTTAAAGCCAAATCGGCCCGGCGGAAAATAAGCATTGATGTAGGTGCCAGCCACACTAAATTCCCGGCTGGGGCTCCAGGTTAACTGGGCGATCGCCGAATAGCCGCCGCTAAACAACCCCCGATCATTGGGATTGTTGACCCCAAAACCATCGGCCAGATAGCCAGCCGAGAGCCGGATCTGGGGGCTGAAGAAGTAGTTCAGACCCAGGCCAGCCCCCGCACCCAGGGCGTAGATGGCATTGCGCTCACCAAAGACCGAAATTGCGCCGGTGCCGCCATCTGTATCATCCAAGACTGGGTTCAGCGTTGGGGCGATCGCATTCAAGGGGAAGAATCCCCCCCCAGAAACCGAAACTAGCAATTTGCGGTCAACCAGGAAGTTATAGGCCAGAACCAGCGGCGTCAGTGCGTTGTTGGTGTTAGCGCCGAATTGGGAAGACAAGGTTCCTTCTGCACTGGGGATTTCAATCCCTAAGGCCCGAGTTCCGGGCAGGTCAAAGCCAACTCCCAAAAGTGGCACATCCCCAGCCCACAGACTGGTGACCAGCAAGTCTGTGCCAGTGAAACTAGTTTTCAGATCCAGGCTGGCGCGATACTGCATGACAGTCACGTTGTCACTGCCACTGCCGCCAAACACATCGGCCAGGGCAAAGATGGCGGTGCCGCCCAGTTTGGTCGTGGTAGAGAACTGCTGCCGTTCCAGGGTGGTAGTGCGCACCTCCAGGGCATCAATCCGTCCCCGCAGGGTGGCCAGTTCGGCCGCAAATTCTTCCTGCAACCGCTGGATGATCAGCAGATCTTCCTTCCGCACCAGATCCGCTGTGGCGCTGGCAATCAACTCATTGACCCGATCCATGCAGGCATTCAGACCGGCCGCAAACTCATAGCGGCTGAGGGCTCGGTTACCCCGATAGGTGCGGTCTGGATAGCCGACAATACAGCCGTAGCGCTCCACCAGCGATTGCAAAGCCTGAAAAGCCCAGTCCGTTGGCTGCACATCGGTTAGCTGGGACACAGAAGTAATCTGCTCCATACCATCCGGGGCTACTTCTGGCTCCGTTGCCGCAATCGTATGTAAATCCCACTGTTGTTCCGGTTGCTCCCCTGGGGGATCTGATACTTCCAGGGCACGAGCTGGCAGCCCAGCCATCAGTCCCATTAAACCGACTAGCGGCAGGTAGCAGAGGCTATTCCTCCAGAATGGATGGTTCATAATTCACTCCTCATCATCCAGTTATTTTTATTTGGTGACGGTTTACAGCGATCGCGTTTTTCAATGGTGCGATCGCTCAGAACAGCACCGAATCCAGCCACGGAAGTACGGCGGATGGCCAGACAGGGATCACCAGCATTAATTTCCCTATGCCAGAATCTTAGGAAATGCTTTGAGTTGCAGATATTCAAAAATTGCAACTTTCCAAGCAGAATGCTGGGAGGCTGTATCGATTTTCTTAAGGATTCACCATCAGCGAGATGGGCAGCGGTGAGAACTCAAGGGCTCATTACCTGTCAGCCCAAGGCTGAGCCAGCGTCGGATATCGCAGTGGTACAGTTGTCATCCGCTGCGGTTGGTTCATGAGTGATGTTCCCAGAGAATGACGTTCTCCTGACTGAGTTTCTAAAATGTAATCGCCAATCAGGCGTGGAAATGAAAGTGGGTCGGCTCAAATGGGTCACTCAAGAATTTCTCTAGGGCAAAATCGCCCCTGATTACAGGGACGATCCTGGTTAGATCAAGGCTACTTCAAACTGTTGTTGCTCTAATGGAGTATCAGGTTGAATGGACCTATCTGCTCCCTACTGTAGAGGTCATCTTCTCCATGACTTGTTCCAGACTAAAGCTAGCGGCCTTCTGTCGGGGCGGATAGTCCTTAAAGGTGGCCAGGAATTGGCCGACATAGGTCTGAGCGGGCACCAGCAAGAAGATATGATCCAGCATCCAATCCCAGTAGGTGTTGGAGGTGATATCGGCCCGTTCGTAGGGATCCGTCAGCAGGTTAAAGATTTTGGGCACCCGCAGTGGGATAAATGGCTCGGCCCAGATTTGACAGGTTCCAGTCGCACGCTGCTCCATGAAGACAAACTTCCAGTTGTCATAGCGTAGCCCGGTTAGATCGCCATCGTCAGAGAAGTAGAAGAACTCCACTCGGGGACTTTTGTCAGTTTTACCCGTCCAGTAATCCAGCATGTTGTAGCCATCCAGATGGATTTTGAAGGTCTTATTACCGACCTGATGACCCGTCAACAGTTTTTGTTTGATATCTGGGTCACCGGCCGCCGCCAGCAGGGTGGGCAGCCAATCCAGATGACTGACGATACCGGTCAAATTGACACCAGCCGGAATTTTGCCCGGCCAGCGCACGAGAGCCGGCACCCGATAGGCCCCTTCCCAGTTCGAGTTCTTCTCATTCCGGAAGGGGGTCATGCCAGCATCGGGCCAACTATTCATGTGGGGGCCATTGTCGGTGCTGTACATGACGATGGTGTCGTCGGTAATGCCCAACTCATCCAGCAGATTCAGCATCTCGCCGATGCAGTTGTCATGGTAGATCATGACATCGTGGTACTCTGATTGCCAGCGGCCCGCCTGACCCAGATCCTGAGGTCGGGCATGGGTGCGGAAGTGCATGTGGGTGGTGTTGAACCAGACAAAGAAGGGTTGTCCGGCTGCCACGGCATCGCGAATAAAGCGCTTGGCCTCGGTCATGAATTCTTCGTCCGCAGTTTCCATCCGCTTTTTGGTCAGTGGGCCGGTGTTCTCAATCCGCTGGGTGCCATCGCCATTGGCCCAGCAGTGCAGTACCCCGCGTGGGCCATAGTTTTGCCGGAAGTTGGGGAAATCGGCCGGTTGGGGATAATCCCGCAATTCCGGTTCTTCTTCGGCATTGAGGTGATACAGGTTGCCAAAGAATTCATCAAACCCGTGCATGGTAGGCAGGTGTTCGTCCCGATCGCCAAAGTGGTTCTTACCAAACTGGCCAGTGCGATAACCCATCGGCTTCAACAGTTCTGCGATCGTCGGGTCTTCGGCCCGGAAACCCAGTTCCGCTCCCGGCAGACCAACCTTACTTAACCCGGTGCGAAACACAGCTTGCCCCGTAATGAAAGCGGCTCGACCAGCCGTACAGCTCTGTTCTGCATAGTAGTGGATGAATTTTGCCCCTTCCTTGGCGACACGATCGATGTTGGGGGTCTGATAGCCCATCAAGCCATCGCTGTAACAACTCAAATTGCTTTGACCGATGTCATCGCCCCAGAGAATCAAGATATTGGGTTGACCATTTGGCATTGTTTTTGATCTCCTTAAATCTTTAGCGCATACAGGTTTGTCATGCTTGTTTGTTTGTGGTGGGACGGCGGACCATGCTCGATCGCGGCTGCCCCCTTGAAGTCGGACAAGCAGGGTAAGGGAGTGATGCAGAAACGGTCCAACGATGAACCTGCCTGAGTGGATCGGTTGAATGACTACTCAGCTTTCCTTCCAGGCCCAAAGTAATAGCAGTCCTCAAGCATTCGTCAAGCGTGGCAGCACATCACCAGACCCTATCCGGCAGCAAACGGCTCACCATCTCGATGGGACTGCTATATACGCATCATTATTAAGACGGGATGAATTGAGAGGGTATTCAAATATTGCAACTTTTATGGGGTTCAGTCTTTCCAGAACACAAATTTTCTTAAACAATTCGTGTACCCAACGATGGAGGATATGTATTTGCGTCTGGATTATCGGTCAGAACCGGTGCTGCCTTTCCAGTCAGAGGATGCCCGCTGGTTGGATAACTGGTTGAGTTAGAACGGACTGAGACCCTGAATGCACTCTGGGTGCCCGGCTAACCTGGGATCGCTTTACGAAAAAACACTAATTGTATAAAATTGTTGGGTAATCGAATAACACTGCCAGACCTGTGGTCGCGAGAGCAGAGAAAGGCTTCTATGGTATGGCATCTTCAGACCTGTTGGAATCCCCGAATAGCCTGATCCTACATCGCAGTTTTAGCGATGTGGATTGGTTGGCTGAAGTGGTTAGTACTCGTCGTCAGGTTTGCATTACCCAGCTCAGTCGCGACTCGCTTTATTGCGATCTGCTCCTGGCAGAATTTGATTGCTTTCAGTTTGCCTTTCTGGAGTCGAACTGTCCCCTCCGATTTGTTGGACCTAAAGGATCCGGATGGATCGATTTTGCTTTGCCCCTGCAAACAACGGAACAGTACCTGGTTGCTCATCACACGCCGATTCAGTCCGACACCCTATTTGGCTTTGACTGCCATCGCGAAAACAATGTGATCTTACCGGAAAATCTTAAGCTGGGTGTTTTCCAGATCAGGACAGAAATCCTGAAAAATTGTGTAGAAGTGATGGATCGGCTGGATATTGATCAGCGGTTCCTGGCTTCCAACTTTCTGCGCTGCCCAACCACCGTATCAACCATGCAGGTCTACCTCAGAGACTTGTTGTGGTTGGTCAAATACCAGCCCGATTTTCTCACTCCTGCTTGTGTGCAACGGCTGATTCTGGAAGACTTTCTGCCCCTGTTGGTGAGCTGCATTCCGCCGCAAAACAAGAAGTTCATCAAGCCACCAGAAGAATTCCGGCGGGCTCACCTGGTCCGGCAAGCAGAAGACTACATGATAGCCCATCTGGATCAACCGCTGACCTTGAAAGATCTGTGTTATGCCCTCAACACCAGTAGTCGCGCCCTGTCCTATGGGTTTCAAGATGTCTTTGGCATGAGCCCGATGGCTTATCTGAAGGTGCTGCGGTTGCATGGGGTACATAGAACTTTGCGATCGGCCGATCCAGCCAAAACCATCATTGCCGATATTGCAGCCCAATTTGGCTTTTGGAGTCTGGGTCATTTCACCCACGACTATAAAAAGATGTTTGGTCAGTTGCCCTCAGAGACCTTGAATCGATAGCCTAATCAGGCAAGCCAAGGTTTCTCACCCATTGCCAGTGTTTTGTCGAGAGGGCTCAGAGTT
>CAZBTL010000013.1:0-32747 GCA_964494755.1 uncultured bacterium
CATGTAATATTTTTAGAGAACAGTTGTAAGGAAACTGTGAGGGACAAAAAGTATAGATTGGGATTCATTCAAACTAAATATTTGTCAGAAAGATTATTAAAAGTCGGTAAATATCATCCTCTGCCAACATTTGATTGAAAAACAGCATGAAAATCCTGGTTGTAGAAGACGATCGCCCGGTTGCCAAGGCATTGGAGTTACTGCTCTCTCGCTACAACTATGCAGTGGATCTGGCAGCCGACGGCAGCACCAGCTTGCAACTGGTGGAGTCATTTGAATACAACCTGATCGTCTTGGATGTGATCTTGCCGGACTTAGATGGCATTAGCATTTGTCAACGATTACGAGCTGCAGGTGAACAAATGCCCATCTTGCTCTTAACCGGGCAAGGGGGAGCCGAGCAAAAGGCGATCGCCCTCAATGCGGGAGCGGATGACTATGTAGTTAAACCCTTTGACTCTGGCGAGTTGATTGCCCGCATACAAGCATTGCTACGTCGGGGGAACCCCACCGCCCAACCAATTCTCTCCTGGGGCAATTTATCCGTCGATCCCAGTAGCCGCAGCGTCACCTACGGCGCCTATCTTCTATCTGTAACGCCGAAGGAATATGCTCTGCTGGAGGTGTTTTTGCGAAATCCCCAAAAAGTCCTGAGTGCTAAGACCATCTTGGATCAGGTTTGGAACTCGGTGGAGTCTCCCGGAGAGGAAGCGGTTCGGGTCCACATCAAAGAATTACGGCACAAGTTAAGAACTGCTGGGGCTCCGAAGGATTTTATCAAAACCGTTTATCGGGTGGGTTATCAGTTAAATCCTCTCTATTCCGACATTCTGGTTGCCCAGGTCGAGCAACAGCCAACCGTGCCGAACATTGCTGAGTTGAAATCGGCCAATCAGGAATTGCGGGCAGTGCTGGAACAGTTAAGAGCTACCCAGGAGGAATTACGCCAAAAAAATCAGGAGTTGGAAATTGCCTATCAGACGATCGCGCAAGAACGACAACAGCTACAAGCAGCCCATGACGAGTTAGAACTACGGGTCGCACAGCGAACAGCTGAATTAGTGCAGGCCAACCACCATTTACAGGAAAAAGAAGCTCGACTGCAACGGTTGACAGCCAATGGGGTGGGGATGATTTATCAGTACGTACTCCGTGCCGATGGGTCTGAAGGTTTTACCTATGTCAGTCCTCGATGTCGAGAGATCTATGAATTGGAGCCAGCGGAACTGTGCCAAAATTTTGGTCAGATCTGGGCCATGATTCATCCAGAAGATGTGGATCGGTTACGTCAAGCCAATCGCGACTCAGCCCAACAGTTAACCCGCCTTGATGTGGAATTTCGCCTGCTGCCAGCTTCTGGTTGTCTGCGCTGGGTCAGGGCGGTTGCTCAGCCAGAACGACAAGCCAACGGAGATGTGGTGTGGGATGGCATTGTTCTGGATATCACGGTCCAAAAAGCCAACGAACAAGCCTTACGTAATAGCGAACAAACCTATCATCAAATTCTGGACGCCATTGCCGATATGGTTGTCGTGAAGCAGCCCGACTCTCGGCTGGTTTGGGCTAATCAAGCTTTTCGCGATTACTACGGTATGACGCTAGAAGAATTGCAGGGCATTCTGGATGCGCCGTTCAACCAGCCTGATTACACCCAGCAATACCTGCGCGATGATGCCTTTGTCTTCGCAACCGGCCAAACCCTGAAAATTCCCGAAGAACCCATTACCCGCCACGATGATGTGGTGCGTCTGTTTAGCACCGTCAAAGCCCCCGTCTTTGATGAAAATGATCAGGTGGCTTTGCTGGTTGGCGTCTGTCGCGATATCACCGATCGCAAACAAGCAGAAATTGACTTACAAGAGCGGGAAGCCTTTCTGACCGGCATCTATGAGGGTTCCAACCAGGCCATTTTTGTCATCGATGTGGCGGCAAATGACTTTCACTATGTTAGTTTCAACTCCTTGGCTGAGCGGTATGCCGGACTCCGGAGTCAAGACATTCAGGGCAAAACACCCGAGGAAGCATTTGGCCCTATTGTCGGAGCAAGCTTTCGACAGCACTATGCCGGTTGTTTGCAAGCAGGCACCAGTATTTTCTACGAAGAACAAGTAGGACTGGAGACCCACTCAATCTGGACTTTAACAACCCTTTCCCCCTTGCGCGATGAAGCTGGAAATATCTTTCGGATTGTGGGGACTGCTATCGATATTACCGATCGCAAGCAATTGGAACTAGCCCAACAAGAGGCCCAGATCCTGGTTCAAAACCGGGAAGAACAGTTGCGCCTATCGCTGGATCTGAACCAAATTGGCATGTGGGAGTGTCAGCTTCAGAAAGGCATTGTTACCTGGAGTGACTCCACCTACCGTTTATTGGGTTACGAGCCAGGAGAAGTGGAACCTGGCTATAAATTCTGGTTGAGTCGTGTTTACCCCGGTGATCTGGCTGCGGTGGAGCAGCACATCGGACAGGCCATCGCAACCCAGACTGTTTTTGCCGATGAATATCGGGTGGTGCTGCCGGATGGCAGCATTAGCTGGCGGTTGAGCAAAGGCCGGGGAGTCTATGATGAATCGGGGCAACCGGTGCGGATGGTTGGCATTACCCTCGATGTCAGCGATCGCAAACAGGCCGAACTGGAACTACAGCAACGGGAAGAACTTCTTCGCAGTATCTATGACGGAGCCGCCCAGGCCATCTTTGTGGTGGAAGTGAGTGAAACTCAGGACTTTCATTTTCTTAGCTTCAACCACCTGGCAGAACAACTGGCAGGCCGCACGAATCAAGAGCTTCAAGGAAAAACACCAGAAGAGGTGTTTGGCGCCAGCCTGGGCGCCAGGTTGCGACACAACTATGAACGGTGTTTGCAATTGAACAGCACGCTGTCTTACGAAGAGCATGTTGTCTTTGAAAACCGAACTTTTTGGGTATTAACCACCCTGGCTCCACTCCGCAATGAACAGGGACGTATCCATCGAATTGTCGGAACTTCTACTGATATCAGTGAGCGCAAACAACTGGAACAGGCGCTGCAAGCCTCCGAAGCCAAACTCAGCCGCATCCTAGATCGGGCGATCGCAGCCATTTCCAGTTTTCGAGTCTATGCCGACCGCAACTGGGAATATGAATACTGGTCAGCTGGGTGCGAAAGGCTATTTGGTTATCCCCTGGAAGCCTACTCAGATAAACACTTTTGGTTGTCGCAGGTGGTTCCTGAAGATCGCAACCAGCTACTATCACTATTCGATTATTTTTTCGCCGAACAGGATGTTACTGTTGAGTATCGGTTCCGCCGAAAAGATGGCGTCATCCGCTGGTTTTCCAGTTCCTATACCGCTCAAAAAATTGCAGACGATGGCTGGGTTGTCACCGCTGTCAACCATGACATCACAGAGCGCAAACTGGCAGATCAAAAAATTCAGGAACAAGCTGCCCTGTTGGATATTGCATCGGATGCTATTTTTGTCCGCGACTTAGACCACCACCTTCTCTATTGGAACAAAGGTGCAGAGCGTCTGTATGGCTGGTCCGCAACAGCGGCGATCGGGCAGCCAGTCAATGAGTTGTTACAGGAGGCTCCCTCCCAGATATGGCAATGTATGCAGATGCTCTATGAGCGGGGCGAGTGGCAGGGTGAGTTGCGCAAAATCACCCAGGCAGCTGAGGAAGTAATTGTTGAAGCGCGATGGACCCTGGTTCGGAATGAGGCCGGAGAGCCTAAGTTTATTCTGTCCGTTGAAACCGACATCACGGGTAAGAAACAACTAGAAACTCAGTTTTATCGGGCCCAACGCCTCGAAAGTCTGGGTACCCTAGCCGGTGGTATTGCCCATGATCTCAACAATGTCCTTACCCCCATCCTGACCATTGCTCAACTAATGCGGTTACAACAGCCAACTGACAATGGCTACTCCCAGGAAATGTTGGAGATTTTGGAGGATAGCGCTAAACGGGGAGCCAATATGGTCAAACAAATTCTGACCTTTACCCGTGGAACCGATGGTCAGCGAAGCCCGTTGCAAGTTGCATCTGTGGTGCAAGAAGTGATCAACGTGATGCGACAAACCTTTCCCAAATCGATCTCAATTCGTCAGGCGCTTTCCGAACCATCGCTTGGGTTGGTTACAGCCGATCCAACTCACCTGCACCAGGTTTTTATGAACCTCTGCGTCAATGCCCGTGATGCCATGCCCGATGGCGGAACGCTGACCATTTCAGCCGAGAATTACTACGCCGATGAAATCTTTGCCCAAATGAATCTCAATGCCCAGGTCGGCAATTACGTGTTAGTCACGATTTCTGATACTGGAACTGGCATTCCGGCCGAATTTCGCGATCGCATCTTTGATCCCTTTTTCACCACAAAAGCACCTGGCTTAGGCACGGGGTTAGGACTGTCAAGCAGCTTGGGAATTGTCAAAAGCTATGGCGGCTTTTTGCAAGTTGTCAGTGAAGTGGGCGTAGGAACTGAAGTCAAGGTATTCCTACCAGCGACAGAAGGCATCCCAACCGAAAGCCAAACCGAAGCTGAACTGCTTCAAGGGAAAGGGGAACTCGTGTTGATTGTGGACGATGATTTGGCCGTGCAACGGATCAATCAATCGCTGTTGGAAAGCAACCATTACACCACCCTGGTGGCGAATGATGGGATTGACGCGCTTTCCCTCTATGCCAGCCACCAGCGGAGTGTCAAAGTTATCCTGATTGATGTCATGATGCCCAATATGGATGGGGTCACCGCGGTTCGTACACTGCGAAACATCAATCCGTCCGTCAAGATTATCGCGATTAGTGGCTTAACTTCCAACCGAGAACCAGTACTGGCTGCCGGCGCCGATGTGTTTTTGTCAAAACCTTACACCCTGGAGGATCTTTTAAGAACTATCTCGGATCTGGTCAAAAGTTCAGGGTAACGGCAGTATTCGCAGCGAAATTGAGCCCGTTGCCGCACCAACACCAGCAGGGACTTAGGCAGAATCATTCAGCTTGTGCAGAGATAACAGCATTGATGTAGCTGAAGATGTTGTCCAACTCGCCGATAGTTTCTAGTTCCAGGGTTTCCTCGGGAGTCAGCGTGTTCGCCTTTTTCTTGTCCAGGAGTTCCTGCATCCGAGCACCCAATTCTTCAGTGAATTTGAAGAGGGTAAGATTGTCAATCCGTTGGATACACAGTCCTTTTGGCAGGAATGTAGAAGGTTTAATGAGGGTAGTCATGGTTGACAAAATACTGGAGTATTCTAATCCTAGCAGTTACACTAGTTGCGCCCCTTGCTTCTATTGAGAAACGCCAGAATAGCGAACGAATCCGCTGACACATTTAGCTAGAGCCACATTTGCCAGCCTGCTGCAACTGAATGCTACCCGAACAAGGCAGGCTGGTGTATAAAAACCGACCCAATTTAGGGATATTTCTCCGGATAAATTTTGCTGTTGAGCAGAAATGAAGCAAATTTATGGTGCGATCGCTGAAATTGATGCGCCGTTTTTTGATCGGTGCTCTAGACTATATCAGTCCTGAATCCTCATAAGGAGTTGCAAGGAGTTTTCTCTATAGGGAAGCTTTTGCAGCGCCAGTTTAGGTCGTCACCCCACAATTTAGACCTGGTTGTTGTTGTTTACTTGGTTAGCTGATTTGCTGCCTGTTTTTTGTTGAGGCACGACAGCTGGCAACGGAGGTGCATCTTGTGACTTCTCATACGTCGTCTGAATCTCGTCCTACTGCGCAGACCCAGCCATCAGTGGCTGTCTTAAATCCAATGCAGCATACATTGGAGCATCTATTGCAGCAATGTACTGTCCGGATCAGCCGCCCGGACGGAGAAGGCTATGGGTCAGGTTTTTTCGTGGCCCCTGGTCTAATCTTGACCTGCAACCAGCTTGTGGCAGGGGCATCCAACCAGATCCTGACCATTAGCTGGGAAGGAGAGCCCTACCTGGCGGTCGTGGCGTCTGAATTGGCAGACTCCGGGCCGGATCTGGTGCTGTTGCGCTTGAGCAGCACAATTCCGATCCATCCCTGTGTCGTCTTGGATGAATCAGTTCAGCCTGACGATTTTGTCTATACTTACGGCTTCTCTGATGAGTTTAGCGAGGGTATCTCTACGACCTACGAAGTCGAGGGATTAACTGGCAATCCTCCATTCATCAAGTTTAAGGCTGGGCAAGCCCATCCCAAACTCAGTGGTTCGCCGCTGCTCAACTGGCGGACGGGTAAGGTGTGCGGCATTGTCAATTGCAGCCGTGATGCCAGTCAAGCTCTAGGCGAGGGTTCGATTCCGTCTTCAGTGATCCTGGCGGAATTTGCGGAGCTTGCCACCCAGCAACAGGAGTTTCATCAGCGCGACAATCGCTGGCGCACCAGTGTTCACCCCATTGTCGCCAATAGCCAGATTTTAGTGACCAGCCCCGGTGGTGTGGCCGTTCATACCCTGACCGAAGCGCAACAACCAGAACCTTCCACCCTAAAGCCAATCTTTCAAGTGCGGCCAGATCAGCAGATTTTATTGGACCGCCAGGTGGAGCGCAGCAGTGCCATCGCCGCTCTGCGAAATGGCCGCTCAGTAGAACTCTTTGGTCCTCCTGGCTGGGGTAAAACCATCCTGCTGGAAGCCCTGGCAGCAGATGTCCAAAGTACCGAGCTGTTTCCAGATGGGGTGATTTATGGTCGCGTGGGCGATCGCCCCCTGGAAGATCTGCTGCAATGGCTGGCCAATCACCTGTATGAAAGTGACCCACCCATCAAGCTGGTTGCCGAAGACTTGCGGAGTGCCTTAGACAACAAGCAGGCTTTGATCGTGCTGGATGACGTCCAGATTTCAGCGGATGAGTTAAAGACACTCCTGACCAGCCTGCCCCGCAGTGCCTTTTTGCTGGCCACCCAGGAAAGTTATGGCCTGGAGGATTTGCAGTCCATCAGCCTGGGTAGCTTGCCCACAACCGATGCCCTGAAATTAGTGGAACGGGGCATGGGCCGTCCAATTTTGCTGGCCGAGCAGTCGGCCGCCCACACCCTTTGTTCAACACTCAAGGGCCAACCAGCCAGAATTTTGCAGTGTGCAGCAATGGTGGACGAGGCGCGATCGCTCACCGACATTGCCAGCCAGGTGCAAACCGAAGTCATCATCCGCTTCCTGCTGACTCCCCTGGAAGAACATCAACGGTTGGTGGTAACCTGCCTGACCGCCTTTACCCGTCTGGCCCTCTTGCCGATCCAGATCACTGCCCTGACTGGCGTCACCGATCTGGATGCCGTGTTGCCAACCTTGCTGCAGCGGCGGTTAATTCAAACGGATGGGATCCGCTATCGTCTGGCAGATGACCTGGCCCAAGATTTGCAACAAATTGAGCTGACGGCCTGGCAAGAACGCATCCTGGACTACTTCACCACCTGGGCCGAAGTTCACCGGGATATGCCCAATCATCTTTTATCTGAACAGGACAATTTGCTGACCTTGATGGACTGGGCCATTACTCAGGACAAATGGCCGCAGGTATTGGCCCTCAGCCGCTGTTTGGAAGGGGCGCTGATGGTAAGTGGACAGTGGCGGGCCTGGGAACAGGTTTTGCAATGGGAGATTCAAGCCTCTCAAGCCGTCGGCGATCTGAATACAGAAGCCTGGGCCATGCACCAGTTAGGCAGTCGAGCCCTTTGCTTAGGCGACAGCCAAACAGCCAAAGAGTTATTAAGCTGGTCGTTGCAACGGCGGGAAGCACTGGGCGACCAGACGGGTGCGGCAGTGACCCGACACAATCTGAGTTTATTGCTGCCCGTGGTGGTCCCTATAGGCGATCGGCCAGAGACGGTTGAGACGGTTTCAGGGCGGATTCCCCTCTGGGTTGGGGGCGTCGGTCTGGCACTGGTAGGTGCCCTGGGTCTATTTGGCACGGTCTGGTTCTCGCGCCACCGTTCCACGCCAACACCGTCTTTGCCAGCCGTGTCGCCGTCCGTTTCGCCCCCTGTGTCCCTCTCCCCGGTGCCATCTTTCCCACCGACCGTTCCCACTCCCACTGCAACGGCGGTTCCTGGCCCCTCAGCGCCAGCGGCCAACGCCACCCTGGAATTTAGTGATAAGCGGCTGCCCTATGGTCAGATCGACGCCTTGGAAGGAGGCAAGTATCGAACCTTAACTGTGGTCAACCAAGGTCCCGATCCGATCAAATTGGAAACGATTGTGTTGTCGGGTCCCGATCAGAAGTCGTTTGAACTGATGAAGCTGGCTGAAAGCTGTCAGGACGGCATGGTGCTACAAAAACCAGGCGACCAATGTGTGGTCCGGGTCTTTCTGGTGCCCCAGCGGAATGGTCCCCACCAGGCGGCGATTATGATCCATCATTCTGGCAAGGGAACTCCCCAACAAGTGCCACTGGAAGGTCGGGTGGTGAATGCTCCCAAACAGCCGGTCGCGATTACGGAATTCTCGGCCACACCGACTGAAATTCAACCGGGGCAGTCTGTCAAGCTTTGCTATGGCATGACGGCTGCTGGCAAAGCCACCCTGACGCCAGTTGGCGACATTGCGATCGTTCGGCAGGAATGTGTGGATCTGAAGCCCCAGGAAACAACCGAGTATACCTTGACTGTTTTTGGCGAGGAGGGGAGTAAACAGTCCCGCTCGGTTAAGGTGACGGTGCAGAAACCTGGGCAAGCAGCCCAAATTCTGGACTTCCGTGTCGGTCAGGATGGGCAAGGAAAGGCTGCAAAGTTGTGCTACAGCACAGCCAATGCGGTCAGTGCAACCATTGAACCAGACGTCGGATCCCTGAAGCTATTGCCGGAAGGCTGTGTCCCGATCGCCCCCAAGCAAGCCACTACCTATACACTGGTGGTCAATGGCCCCGAAGGCCAGCAGGACACGAAAGCTGTGTCGGTGCCTGGGGAGAAATAGCGGGTCAGCAGTCAGTTATCAGCTCTTGGCGACGAACCTTAGCTGGCTACTTCGACCGAATGCTGATTTCAATGCGGATCTCTTAATTTCAGTTGTTAGGGACTGGGCTGGATAAATTGATTACGCTGGAGGGTGGGGCGCAGCATTGCTGTGCCCCTATGAATGTTGGTTGGTACAAGTTGAGATGCTCAGTTACCAGTTTCCGACGGATTTTATTTGGGGCGTGGCTACTTCGGCCTATCAGATTGAGGGAGCGGTGGCGGCGGATGGTCGCAAGCCCAGTGTGTGGGATCGGTTCTGTTCCCAACGCAACCGTATTTTGAAAGGACATACCGGGGCGATCGCCTGTGATCATTACCATCGCTATCCACAGGATGTGAAGCTGATTGCCGATCTGGGGGTGAAGCACTATCGGTTCAGCCTCAGTTGGCCCCGCATTGTGCCGGATGGCCGAGGAGCGGTCAACGAAGCGGGGGTGGATTTTTACCGACGACTGGTGGACTGTTTACTGGAAGCGGGTATCACGCCCCATGCCACCCTGTTTCACTGGGACAGCCCCCAGGCACTAGAAGACCGCTATGGTTCCTGGCGCAGTCGGGAAATGGCCAGCGACTTTGCTGACTATGTGGCGGCAGTAGTTGAGCGACTGGGCGATCGCATCACCCACTGGATGACGCTGAATGAAATCTTCTGCTTCACCCACCTGAGCTATGCGGTAGGGACCACTCCGCCCCATGCCCCCGGCACCCGCGTCAAAACCCGTCAGGCGATCTGGCAAACCTCCCATCATGCCTTGTTGGCCCACGGTCTGGCCTGTCAGGCAATTCGGGCCCATTCTCCCGGTTCCTGTCACATCAGCCTGGTGGACAATCCCACCATCCCCGTTCCCCTGATGGAGACAGCCGCCCATATCGAGGCAGCCCGTCGGGCTTTTCCGCTTTGCAGTTGTAATGGTGGCATTCTGATGCCAGCCCTCAGCGGGACTTATAGTCCAGACCTGTTAGCACAGTTGGGCCCTGATGCCCCCAATGTGCAGGCTGGAGACCTGGAAATCATCCACCAACCCCTGGATGCCATTGGCCTGAATCTCTACACCGGCACCTATGTCCGGGCCGCCAACAATCCCCAGGGGTTTGAATTACTGGAACTGTCGCCCCACTACCCCCGGCTGCACATGCCCTGGTTGTGGATTGTGCCGGAAACTCTCTATTGGGGAGTCCGCCATCTCAGTGAAACGCTTGATCGCTCCGATCTGCCCGTCTGGATTACGGAAAATGGCTGTGCCGCTGTTGACCAGGTGACCACGGCTGGAGAGGTAGTCGATCCGGAGCGAATCCTTTATCTGCGGCAATACCTGAAAGCAGCCCACCGAGCCGTGGCGGAGGGCTATCCCCTGCAGGGCTATTTTGCCTGGAGCCTGATGGACAATTTTGAATGGGCCTGGGGTTACGATCGCCGCTTCGGGCTGATCTATGTCGATTATCCCAGCCAAACCCGCATTCCAAAAGCCAGCTATCACTGGTATGCCGAATGCATCCGCCAGAACCGGGTGGTCTAAGCAGCAGTTGCAAACCGAACACAGCTAACTTGCTAGGATCATCTGACTTGCCAGTAAGGAACTTTGGTTCAGGTAAGGAGCGATCATGTTAACTGCAACCGTCACCAGTAAAGGCCAAATCACGATTCCAAAAGAAATTTGGGATGCGCGAATTTACATCCCAGCGATCGCCTGGACTTCATTCTCGAAAATGGCAGACTTTATGTGCAACCGGCAGATGTGGATGTGCGATCACTTTCAGGGTTGCTCTACAAACCGGACAGAAAGCCCGTTGCCCTGGATGAAATGGAAACCGATTTTTCCGATTACTTGATCGGCACAACGAATCAACAGGCAGGTTGTAGTGAGACAGCCACCTTGAATGCCAAACTACACGGTGTAGAAGGCTTTTGCGTGCTATGAACGTTTGGAATCCAACACTCGCTGTACCGGCGTGAGTTTGGGGTCAATGATCTTTTGTCCGGCATCGGGGAACTTGACCGCCAGACAGATTTTTTTGCCGCTGCCAAAGATATGAGTAACTTGACCAGCCCCAAAGCGTTGATCAATCACCCGATCGCCTACGCTCCAGTTTTCGCTCTCCGACCCATTCCCCGCCTGGGCTGCACTGGCCCGCTGGCGCCGAACCTCCGACATTGGCGTGGTCAGCCGTTTGGGTAAAGCGGTGGAGACATTCGACTGAATCAGTTCTTTGGGCAGTTCGGCCAGGAACAGGGAAGGGCTGGCCGGTTCGCGAGAGCCATACAACCGCCGGGCGCGGGCATAGGAGAGAAACAGCCGTTCCTGGGCCCGGGTAATGCCGACATAACAAAGCCGTCGTTCTTCCTCGATGGCCGCCGGGTCATCCAGCGATCGGTAACTGGGAAACAACCCCTGCTCCAGCCCCACCAGGAAGACCACCGGAAACTCCAG
The DNA here is from genome assembly GCA_964494755.1 of uncultured bacterium. GTDB lineage: Bacteria > Cyanobacteriota > Cyanobacteriia > Leptolyngbyales > Leptolyngbyaceae > CAZBTL01. Next base: position 11,356 of record CAZBTL010000013.1, read on the forward strand.
TCCCTTGGAGGAATGCAGGGTCATCAGGGAAACCTTGGACACATCCTCCTCCAGGTTATCCAGATCCGAAGCCAGGGAAGCACTGGCCAGAAAGGCAATCAGGCTGTTATCTTCGTTTTCTTCCTCGAATTGTAAGACTGCGTTATACAGTTCATTGACGTTTTGCAGGCGGTCTTCTGCCTCATCGGTGCCCTGGGCCTGCAAGTCCCGCACATAGCCCGAGTCTTCCAGCAACCCCTGAATAATCTGATTGGCGGGCAGGGTGTCCAGTTCGCCGCGCCATTTCTGAATTAATTCGCCAAAGCCCAGAACCGATCTGGCGGCTCGCCCAGCCAGGGTCTTGACTGAGGTCTCGTCGGTCAGGATTTCCCACAACGGCTGATCCAGTTCCTTAGCAGCCCGGGCCAGGGAATCAATAGTGGTCTTACCAATGCCGCGTCGGGGGGTGTTAATCACCCGCAGCAGGCTGACGGTGTCAAAGGGGTTGGCGATCGCCCGCAGGTAGGCCAGCACATCTTTGATCTCTTTGCGATCGTAGAACCGCAGGCCACCGACAATTTTGTAGGGCACTCCCCAACGCACCAGGGATTCTTCAAAAGCCCGCGACTGGGCATTGGTGCGATACAGGATGGCAAATTTACCCCAGTGCAGTTCGGGGTTGTCCCGTTCCAGCTCCCGCAACTGCTTTACGACAAACTCGGCTTCCGCCTGTTCGTCATCGGCCCGATACAGGAAGACCGGTTCGCCCGGACTGCGGGTCGGCTTTAGGACCTTGTCGATCCGCTCCGTGTTATTGGCAATCAGATGGTTGGCCAGTTCCAGAATATTTTCCGTCGAGCGGTAATTTTCCTCCAGCTTCACCATGGTGCGGGTGTCGTCGTCGGGCAGCCCATCGCCAAAGTCGCCCTGAAAGTCCATCAGAATGGTGAAATCTGCTGCTCTAAAGGAATAGATCGATTGATCCGCATCACCCACCACAAAGACAGAACGGTGGTTCCAATTATCAAACAGGTGGGAATCTGCGCCATTGGTCACCAGCAGGCGAATCAGGTCGTACTGGGTGCGGTTGGTGTCCTGATACTCATCCACCAGCACATGGCGGAAGCGGCTGTGCCAGTAGGCCCGTACCTGTTCGTTCTGGCGAAACAGTTTGACCGGCATCAAAATCAGGTCGTCAAAATCCAGAGCATTGTTAGCTGCCAGGGCATCTAGATAGCGACTGTAGACATCCGCGATCGCCCGACCCCGATAATTAGGCTGTTCCTTCTCCAAATCCTGGGGCGACCAGCCCTGGTTCTTGGCATTGCTGATGGCATAGCGCACCGACTTGGGGTCGAACTTTTTGTCATCCAGATTGAGCTGGTTGATCACAATGTCCTTGACCAGGCTCTGGGCGTCTGACTCATCAAAAATGGAAAACGTCCGGGTCCATTTCCGCCCGTGTTTGTCCTGATACTTTTCAATGTCAAACCGCAGAATCCGACAGCAGAGGGCATGGAAGGTGCCAATCCACAGATTTTTGGTTAAGGTTTTGTAGACCTGGGACTTCAGCTTCATTTGCTGGTCTGGCGTCAGGGCTTCCAGCGGCTTACCATGCTGACTCTGGGCCTGCCGGTCGGCAAACAGCTTTTCGATCCGCTCTTTCATTTCCCGGGCCGCCTTGTTGGTAAAGGTGACTGCCAGAATATTCTCCGGATCAACCCGGTGGGTTAATACCAAATTGGCAATGCGATAAGTCAGGGCGCGGGTCTTGCCAGAACCAGCCCCAGCCACCACTAACAGAGGCCCACTGTAGTGTTCAACTGCCTGTCGTTGGGAAGGATTTAATTGGCTCAGGGAATCAGAAAGTTTTGCCATGCCGCGCAACTGCGAAAGTGCGATCGCTTCTCAATTAGGGTATCGCATCCATAGCGATCGCGGGTACTGAAGCGCTCAGTTAAACCGGAGTTGACTGACAATTCAACTGTATCGATATGACGTGCTGCATTCCGGGTGTTAGGAGCGCCTGACACCAGATTGACTGAACCCAATTGCCAATTTCAACGTATCCTTAACTTAGAATTGACCGGGGAGCTAAATGCCCCGACAATGTTAGGTCTGTAGTATTCGCAAGTAATAGGTCTCACCGTGGCCAAGGCTTCATCTCAGTGGCGAATGCTTCTGCGCACCATTCAGGATCTGCCACTTTCTGACATCTCAATTGAAGCCCTTAAGCAGGTTCCGGTTCGTCGCTGGTCCGGTCCGGGGGGATGGTTGCTGGTGGCAACCGGAGCTGTTGCCATGCTCTACTGGAATGGCCGACTGGTGTTGGCAACTGGCATGGGCGTGGGGGTCATGCTCCTGGTCTATCTGATGCAGGATTGGAAGACCGACTTGCCCTGGGCTGAAATTCGGCGCTTTTTGGAGCGCTGGAATCAACCGCTCTTGCTGTCGGTGGGGGCAGGGGCCTTTGCCACCCTGAGTACCTACATGGCGGCGTCAATCTGGATGGATGCAGAGAGTCCCTGGATTGCGACGGGTGGGATTTTACAGGGCTTGGGAACGCTGGTCGTTCTTTTCCTCCTGATTGGACAGCGGCTGGAACGCCAGGTCAGTCGGCCAACCGCGCAATTAGATCAGGCCTTGTCTGAACTGAGCCATGATGATCCCTTGCGACGGCTAATTGCGGTTCGGCAACTGATCCACACCGTCCCGGACCTGAAGCAAAATCGCAACCAGCAGTGGGAAATTGCCGATTGCTTTCGGCTGATGCTGAGTCGAGAGCAAGAACCAATTGTCCGCGAAGCTTTAATGGAGGGCTTGCAAACCCTGGACCGGGTCCAGGCCCTGAAGCCAACCAGCCGACCAACGGTCGATCCAACGGCAATGAAGCGGCGATCGGCCCGTTCGCGCCAGCGTATGCCCATGCGTTGAATGCGGTGCACCTGTTAGGGAGACCCTTCAATCAGACTAAGGAAGTTTTCAGCCGGAAAATTACCGGAAATCTTTAAAATCCTGGGAAAACTACGCAAGCATTTCCCAGCCTATTCAGGTAGTCTGAAGACGCTAACCAGTACAGGTGCATCTTGGATTTTTAGCATGACTACTGTTCGTCAATCCGCTGTTCTAATTGGAGGCGGCATTACGCTCTTTGCGACTTCGGCTGGTTTAACGTCTTTGCTTCTGAATACTCCCTGGGGTCGGCGTCTATTGCCTGGATTTGCGGCCTCACCCCTGCCACCCAAAGTTTGTCGAACAATTGCAACGGATCCCAAACCGCCTCTCTTTGTTCGCTCTAGTCCCGTCCAGTCCGCCGACAACATTGTGGGCCAGTTGCCCAATGGCACCATTCTGACCATCGTCGATCAAAATTCCCATTGGGTGCGCATTGGTGCCCCAGTTGACGGTTGGGTCCACAAACCGTTGACGGTAACCAGTTGTATGACACCTGCGATGTTGCCGTCGCTCCCAGCGGAGGTCGCGGCGTCATTGACCGCCAGCCATGCTTCAGCCGCTGGCAATCAAGTTAATTTGTTGGCCGAGGCAACCGAGCAATACCATGCCGGTCAATTGAATACCGCGATCGCCCTGGCCAAAGCGGTTCCACCCTCCAGTTCGGCCTATCCCCTGGCAACAACTACAACTCTGCGCTGGCAACGGGACTGGCAAGTTGCAGAAACCGAATTTGCTTCGGCCCAGACTGCACTCCGGCATGGCCGCTGGCAGGATGTGCTGAATAAAGTGGCCCACTTTCCAGCCAATCGCTACTGGCGAGCCCGCCTGACGCCCCTGGTTAAAGAAGCCATGAAGCAAAAAGCCCGACAGTCATGAAGTTACAGACGCCGATCTTGTGTTGGGTCCCGAAATCGGCTACGGTGCGAAAGACTTCGTAGCAATAATCGAACGCATGACCGATACGCTTCTGCCGCCCCTGATTCAGCAAATGCAGCAACCGGGGTTTTATCCCCATCCGGTGGTTGAACCGATTCAACTGATTCAGACCCATGTTTCCTATGTGCTTCTAACAGGGGACTATGCCTACAAGGTGAAGAAGCCGGTGAACTTTGGCTTTCTGGACTTCTCTAGTCTGGAAAAGCGGCGCCACTTCTGTCTGGAAGAATTGCGGCTGAACCGCCGAGGCACCGCCGATCTGTATCTGGAGGTGCTGCCCATTACCCAGAGTGGCGATCGCTACCTGTTGGGCGGCAGCGGTGATCCGGTGGAATATGTGGTTAAGATGCGGCAGTTCCCGGCCAACACCCTGTTTAGTGAATTATTTGATCAGGGGCAACTGACCGAAGACCTGTTGATCCGACTGGCTAAGGTGCTGGCCCAGTTTCATGCTGGAGCCCAGACCAATGACTACATTCGCAGCTTCGGCTTGGTTTCCCAGATCCGCCAGGCGATCGATGAGAACTATGAGCAGACGCTAAAATACATTGGTGGGCCCCAAACCCAGGAACAGTTTGATCAGACTCGCCAGTACACCGATCGCCTGTTTGCCGAACAAACAGCCCTGTTCAACCGCCGCATCGAGCAGGACCGCATCCGCGAGTGTCATGGGGATGTGCATTTGCGCAATATTGCCCTCTGGCAAGATCAAATTTTATTGTTTGATTGCATTGAGTTCAATGAGCCTTTCCGGTTTGTCGATGTCATGTTCGACATCGCTTACATCATCATGGACTTGGATGCCCGCGATCGCCAGGATCTGAGCACTGTGTTTCTGAATGCCTACCTGGAAGAAACTGGGGACTGGGAAGGGCTGGCAGTGCTGCCCCTCTACCTGAGTCGTCAATCCTATGTACGGGCCAAGGTGTTATCCTTCCTGCTGGATGATCCCTCCATTCCTGCAGCGGTGAAACAGGAGTCGGCCCAGACAGCCGCCCGCTACTATCGATTGGCCTGGGAGTATACCCAACCGCAACCAGGACGATTGTTCATCATGTCCGGCCTGTCCGGTTCTGGCAAAAGTACCGTTGCCCGCTGGGTGGCGCGCCAGACCAACGGCATTCACATCCGTTCTGATGCAGTACGCAAACATCTCGCCGGTGTCCCCTTGAGCGATCGCGGGGATGCTTCCCTTTACACACCAGAGATGACCCAGAAAACCTACGATCGTCTACTGGAGTTGGGGTTAATGCTGGCCGGTTTCGGCTACACCGTCATCCTGGATGCCAAGTATGACCGAACGACCTTGCGGCAACCGGTGGTGCAACAGGCCCAGGCCAACCAAATTCCGGTCAAGATTCTGTCCTGCACGGCGCCTTTGGAGGTTTTGCAAGAACGCCTGCACAGCCGTACAGGCGATGTTTCCGATGCAACCGTTGAGATTCTGGCTCAGCAGCAGATGGACCCGTATACTGCCAGCGAACAGCCGTTGGTCGTTACTGTCGATACAACCCGTAGTTTGGAGGAAGCATTGTCCGGACTGTTGTCCCCCATCTGATCTAGCCTGCCAGATGAGTTCCACACCGGCTGACCTGTCAGGCACCCAGGAAAAAATGTCGGGCCCACAGATTCAATTGCTATAACTGGGGTGTTCAGGAGACCCATCATGGCACAGATACCCGATGTATCCGCTGGGTTTGCCGGCGGTGTGAAGTTCTGGTTGTTTCTGACAATTGGACTGGCCCTGTTGGGTTATGCCGCCTGGTTAAGCATTGTTTTGGGTGCTGTGGGCGGGCTGGCTTGGGGATTGGTGGTGGCCTGGTTAAATTCCCAGGACGATGGCGTCGTGGTCAAAGCGTCTCAACCCACTGACGGCGAGGCTAGCGCCAGTCGCGAAGTCATGGTTGCAAAAGAGGAAACCAAACCGCGCTTTCAGGAATATGGCCTGACAGGACTGCGGCCCCGTCGTCCCAATCGGGCTGCCAGGCGGTTTGGCTGGATGTTTCGCAAAAATCCATAGGGTCACAAAAGCCGTCAGGTCTGGCGCAGCACCGAGGAACTGCAGATTGCTACTTTGCGGCTCTCAAAAACTTGCTGCACAGCATGGCAGATGGGCTCCACAATGGGGCGATCGCAGCGGGCCAGGAAATCCTCTGCACTCAGACTGCCATGGAAGAAAGCCCGAGCTTCTTCTAGCAACTGTCGGGCGGCCGGAAAGCCAATGGATTTAATAATAAAGGTGGCAACCGGCGAATTTTTGATGTCATAGGAGGATGCCTGACTGCGCCCCTTTTCCAACAGGTCCATCACTTCCCATTCCAGAGTGGTTTCCGGTGGAAACTGGGTGTTCACTGTGGGCAAAAAGTTTTCCAGTTGGGCCAGGGAGCATCCCAGAAAAGGCAGTTCGCCCATCATGGTCGCCAGGGGAATCTCTCGGCCAATCCGCAGCGACAGGGCTTCAATCACGGCGATCGACAACAGTTTGCTGCCCAGATACAGACGGGCCACCTCCAGATTGTGCTGCGTACGAATGAGTAACTGCTGGTAGGTCTGTTCGTCGGGTTCGTCCTGATAGCGCTGGAAAACCAGGTCCGGTTTCAGGACTTCCATGAACCCCGCCATTTTTTCTAGCGAACGGCGATAGCCATACACCGTGTAGGAGTTGGCATGGGTCAAATCATGATTGGTTTCTGGCAATAAGTTCCAAGTATTGTCCAGGAAGTCAGCGGAACAGGGAAAGGCAAAATTCTCCACATCCCGATTGGCGACCCGGATGGCCCGCCGAACCCGATAGATCAGATCCGAGTCACTCCAACCAAAGCCAAAAGTTTGGCTTACCTGGGCCAGACGATTGTACAAATGGTCGGCGGCTGTCTGCCCCAGGGACGATTGGCCTGTCGGTAGCGTTTGCATGGATCGCGGCCGAAAGGGAATTGTGGCTTCAATGCAGGCAGCAATTTCGGTCAGAATATCCAGCGGCAGGGCAGGTTCTAAGCAGCGGCCTGCAATCAGTGCGCTGAGGAACTCATTTTGCCCACAGGTCGGTTGCAGGGCCTGACCAGGCACAAACCCGAAGATGTGTCGAACCATTTCAAACACCGGATCGGCTGGTAATTCCTCCGCCTCCAGAATCACCAACTGGCCATAAATTTCCTTAACAAAGGGAGCGATATAGCGACTGATATTGACACTGACGCCCTGATCAACCTGGACATAAACCAGGTCATGGAACAAAGCCGCAATCACTTCGACCGCATCCCCCGACTCACCCACTTCAAAAATGTGGCCAGGGGTATGGAAAAATCGCCAGGGGCCCGTCATGGTTTGGATGATGAGATCGGTAATGCGGACCTGATGTCTGGGATCAATCTTGCCGCCGAGTTGGTGAACAGCCCAGTTCAAGCGCTCCAAACATCTGGCTCGGTCCAGTTCTAACCCCTGATGCTGCTCCAGCTCCATGACCCGATCTCCGACCTTGCTGCCCATGACATGGTGAATTGTCTGCATGGTACCAGGAATGCCAGGATGTGGTAACGCTGTTCTGATATGGTTATCTGATTTCGGCGCATCCAACCCTGCCGCCTGCCCCGCATCAGGATTGGGGATGCCTTGCGATCAAGAATGGGCTTTCCCGACCGAATGGCTTTCAGCATAGGTGTTTGGGGTATCCGGGTCAGCAGCCTCCGAACGATCGTCGTGGGAATGGGAGTGATAGGCGCCAGCCTCTGGGAAAAAGGGTTGAATCTCCTCTCTGACCTGCAATCCCTGCTGATGGAGCATATGACGCAGAACCGGATCGGGTGTCAGACGCAAATAGGTTGAGGTAATTTCCAGCGACACATGGCGGTTGCCCAAATGATACGCCGCCCGCAACAGATCGTGAATATGGTTAGCCGTAACGGTCATCACGGGTTCCGGCTTAGCCGCAATGCGGACGATCTGGCCAGTCGGCGATCGCAGTCGATCGCCCTGTTGCAAGACAGTTCCTCTCGGCAGCCGCAGGAAAAGCACCGGCCCCTTTTCCAGTTCCACCCGATAGTGCGATCGCTGGCGCTCTTCGGCGGTCAGGGCCAGAACCCAATCCACTGTTTCCTGCGCCTCTGTTGCAGCCAGGCGCTCAGTCAGAATTAAGCTTTCGCTAGTCATTGCTGTCTGGTAAGGGGTGCCTAAGGCTAATCCGAGTATCCGGTGTCCAGGCGATCCGTTGGTTAAACTGAATCATAGCTTTTTCCAGCCACCATTGGCTCTGGGCAGACGGCCCCTATGCTGCAGGCTTCGACACCGCCGCAGGCCAGCGACCCAGGAATTGCTTAAGGCAAACCAGGAATTGAGCCGGGCCAAGGAACAGGCCGAAAAACAGGTCGCCGAAATGGCTGCTTGGTTAGCCCTCTATCAACAACCGTTTGGGGATCTGTCCGAGGGCAACAATATGTAAGGAATTCGGGTTGAAATCAGATACCAATCAAAGTAGCTTGTCAGCGATGGATTCCCGCCTAAGTGGGAACCACTGCAGGTCTTTATTAAGTTGCCAGGGGACAACGGTTAGTTGCTTGACGCCGCTGGTCGAGCCAGAATAGGCGCAGAATGAATAATGGGTGATTGGGCTGATTGAGGTACTTGTTGAATGCTGGCTGAATACATTCAAGCGGCGCTGAAGTACGCCGTGTTTGAGACTCTAGAGGAGGAAGAAATGCTTTTTTGCTATGTGCCCCAACTTCAGGGCGCATGGGCGAAAGCTGCAACACCAGAAGCCTGCCTGACAGAGTTGGCGTCTGTATTGGAAGAGTGGATTCTGTTTGGGCTAAAAATGGGACAACCGATCCCATCCAGTGTTGGTGGAATTGCGCTATTGGCAAGGATCGATCTCCCAACTGATCCTGAATGCCTTAAATCGCCATGAACTCGCAGTCACAGCCGAACAACTAGACGCAGTGCTGACCAACGCCCTAATCTTGTTCGACGGGGTGAATGAGTTGCCCTCGGAGGAAGCGCGAACCGAACTGATTGCCTTTCGCCGCAACCACCCCCAGATTCCAATGATCTTCACCACGCGAGATCTGGGCCTGGCGGGCGATCTGGGGATTGAGCGCAAGCTGGAAATGTTGCCACTGACGGAAGCGCAGATGCAGGCGTTTGTCCGCACCTACATTCCAGCGCAGGCGGAAGCGATGCTGCGGCAACTCAAGGATCGGTTGCGGGAGTTGGGGCAAACGCCGTTGCTGCTGTGGATGCTGTGCAGTTTGTTTCAGCAGACCCAGACCATTCCCCAAAATTTGGGCGAGGTGTTTCGGGCGTTTACCCAGAGCTATGAGCGGCGGTTGAAGCAGGATGTGGTGGTGGAGAGCGATCGCCGCCTGTGGCCAGAGTTGCTGAAGCGACTGGCAGCGCGGATGATGCAGGGGAAGAAGCCCACAGAATTGCGGGTGGCGATCGCGCCCACAGAAATCTATGAGGTCTTTGCCGATTCTTTGCAGACTGCCGACCCCCTCGCCCCCCGCCAGGCATTGGATGACTTACTCAAGCATCATTTGCTCCAGCGCAATGGGGAGTTGGTGGAGTTTCGCCACCAGTTGATTCAGGAATATTACGCGGCGGAATACCTACTCGAACGGTTGCCAACCCTGACCGATGAGCAACTGAAGCGGGATTATCTAAATCTTTTGAAGTGGACAGAACTCATTGCCCTGATGTTGGCGCTGGTAAATGAAGAAGCCCAGGCTTTACGAGTGGTAAGACTGGCGATGGACGACGTGGACTTGATGCTAGGAGCCAGACTGACAGGGGAGGTCAAGGCATCTTTACAACCTTAAACCGTTGGCTGGATTAATGCCCAGGAAATCCCAAAAATTCTAAAAGTGGACTGTTGGGCCACCAGCCACAGCGTCGAGGTGATTCCGGGCTTGCTCCAGGCGCTCCAAGACCCGGACGAGTCGGTTCGTTGGAGCGCGGCTGCGGCGTTAGGGAATTTGGGGAGTGCAGCCGTAATCACTGATTTGTGGCAGTTGCATCTGCGACAACCTGCGCCCTACCTGAAGGATGCGATTTCCGCTATCCAAAACCGCTGCCAGTTCTACAACTATGAAATTTTTCAACCCCATCTAGCCGCGCAGGAAGCCGATCGCTCCACCAGCCAAAACAGTGATCCAAACGCTATCACCATACAAACCCTGGAAAAATCAACCATCATGACTGACAAATCACCGATCTTCAACCAGCAACATGCAACCATTGGCGTGAACTATGCCGCTGAAGGTAGCACCATAGAATTTACTCAGCACACTACCAGCACACCAGTTCTTCTGAACAAACCTTTGAGATTTTGCTCACCGACTACCAGCAATTTATTCAGCAACTTCAGCAAAAATATCCCGCCCTGGCTGACCCAACCACCGTGCCGCAAATTATTGAAGCCGAGGTAAAACTGATCGCAGCGCAAGATCAACAGCGCTGGCAAAACTTCCTCAATCTCAAACGGCTGTGGAATGGCGGCAAGAAAGCAGGCATCAAAGTTGGCGAACACTTTGCCGAAAATAATATCTGGGCAAAAGGTGCGATCGCCTTTCTCGAAGGCATGAGCGAAGATGGGAAATAGCAATCATTCAACCCAGCGGACTCAAAACTATGCAAATTACCATTGACCTACCTGACAACCTATCTCTCACAGAAGCAGACCTGCGCCGAGAAGTGGCGATCGCGCTTTTTCAACAAAATCATCTCAGTCTCGGAAGAGCCAGCAAAATTGCCGGAATTTACATCATGGACTTTCAAAAGCTCCTAGCCGATCGCGGCATTTGTGTTCACTACGATGTGGAAGACCTTGAGCAGGATGTTCAGCACCTCCGCGATCGGGGCTGGCTATGATCGTCATCAGCGATACTTCTGCCCTTTCCAACCTTGCCCTTGTCGATCACCTCTGGTTGCTAGAAGCCATTTACCAAACGGTGATCATTCCTGACGTTGTTGCTAGCGAACTCGCAGCCGCCAGCAACCCTGCCATCTTATCCATTCTTCAACTGACCTGGATTCAAACCCAACCCCTCACCAACTCCGAACTGGCCGACCAACTTCAACAAGACCGAGGACTAGATGCCGGAGAAGCCAATGCCATTGCGTTGGCATTTGAGCTACAAGCCGATGATTTGCTCATTGATGAACGCTTGGGACGACAAGAAGCTATTCGGCTTGGGCTGTCTATCGTTGGTATCTTAGGTATTCTGCTCGTGGCTAAACAAAGAAGCCTCATCCGTCAAGTTCAACCTGTTATGGATGCCTTGATCAACCAGGCTGGTTTCCGCGTCAGCCCCCAGCTATACCAGCGAATCTTAGCCCTTGCTCAAGAGCCTTAGTATTCAGTAAAAGATAAGGGCTTTGTTGCATGAATACTTCAAACCCTTGTGCAGCAAGCATCATCAATTGGGCGCTCTTATTGAGAACCCCTTCTGTAGCAAGACTTTCAGGCGAAATCCGGACTATTTATGCAACAAAGCCAAAGATAAGCCGAGATAGTCTGTGGAGAAAGCCAGCTAACACTGCGTGGCAGCGGACGGACGAGAGCTACTGGTATTGAGTTTAAGATGATCTGCCGCCGCTGCACTTCAACGTTCTGGAATTTGGCCACAGCAGTCTGGGAATCTGCCAGAGAGCAGGAAGGGGAAGTCCAGGAAAGCTACCAAACTTTTACAAAATCTCAAGATTTTTCTCCGGACTGGCTAAGCGCACCTATGGAGAGAGGGTGTAACCGTTCACTTCCCCCCAGGAAAACCGTGGTTAAGCCACTTGAGGTAGAGTCTCAGGCATGACTGGAGGCAGAGAAATAGGAATCAAAGGAGCCTGTAACCCTTTTCGCCTGAGGGCAATGACCTCCGCCAGATAAGACCAAGGACAGCGTTGTCTGCGCCGACAGGTTTCAATTACTGTGAGCAAAGCAGCATAGGCTTCACTGCCTTCTGCGGAGCGAGTTCCATAGGTAATACCTCGGGCAATCACACTATGACGTAGGGCCCGTTCAGCCTCATTATTGGTCACCGGCAAGTGGGGGTTGGTGACAAAGGCCACCGCCGCCTGCCAGTCATTGAGGATTTCGTGCGCCAAGGCTCTGAGCTTCGGATGCTGACTGGCTGTGGCTAGCAGAGCCACTTGCTGCAAGCGCCGGGTGCCCGGGTCATCTGGGTCGTCCTGACCCGTTGTAGCCAGGGCATGAATCAGCTCTCGCATCTCCTCGAGGAGCCATTGGGCTAATTGCCGGGCCTCGGCATCCACCGCCTGAGCTAAGGCCAATGCTTTACGAATCAGGTGGGCTAAACGATGACTGATAAGGGCTGTCTGACGACGGTGGGCGGGAACTCGTGCGCGAGGTCTCTTCTAGTTTCTCTAGCTGCTCCACTGCCAACTCGTGCAGGTTCTTCGCTACAGACACCAGGCGCTCTGGCTCTAAGGACCGAAAGTAGTCCTCATTCATTTGTTCCAAATCGGCTTTGCGAAGATGCGCCATGGACCTGCAGGACGTTGTTGTACTCTAGTATCCAGCCTCACCCCACTAAGTCGGGCTTAAAAAAACTGGAATTTATGGGCTGATTGCAGGGGAGGGGGGAATGAACCTTTACAGCCAAACAGATTTCGTGCCTTGGGTGAACGATGACTAACGCTGCAACCAGGACAGACGTATCAAACAGTACGCTCACAATGTCATCTGCCCTCGAATCCGGTCTTCTCTCAGTTCATCTATGAAACTGTCAAAGTAGAAATGATTGGGTTAAGTTGGTTTCAGCTACAAGAATTCCTTTCTGGCGAGTGAGAGATGATTGGTCAACTATCATTCAGTCTACTCAATCTGAACGACCGTTGGCAACGGCACCCGCTCCAGGGCGGTCTGCACCACTTCCACGCCAGATCCCGGTAGGCAGGACTGCTCCGTCAGAATTTGTTTCCAGACTCGACTACCGGGTTGTCCGGCGAACAGATGCAGCATGTGGCGGGTAATTTTGTTTAACTTCAAGCCCCGACTAACCCAGGCATCAATGTAGGGCAACATGGCAACGGCAATGTCGTGGCGGCTGGGCTGCGATCGCCCATCGCCAAAAAACGCCTGGTCTGCCTGCACCAACCGGTAGGGCTGGTCATAGGCGGCCCGCCCAATCATCACCGCATCCACCCATTGCAGTTGTTCCTGGGCCTGTTCCAGAGTCTGAATGCCGCCATTAATCTCAATCCACAGATGGGGAAATTCCTGCTTCAACTGATGCACGGCATCATAGCGCAAAGGTGGAATGTCCCGGTTTTCTTTAGGGCTAAGACCCTGTAACCAGGCTTTACGGGCATGCACCGTGAATCGCTGACAGCCAGCCTGGGACACGATACGAACAAAGTGGGCCATGTCTTCGTAGCGATCGCAATCATCAACCCCAATTCGGTGCTTGACACTGATGGGCAGCGGTGATGCCTGCCCCATGGCTGCTACACAGTCAGCCACTCGCTCCGGTTGCCGCATTAAACAGGCGCCAAAGTTGCCCTCTTGCACCCGATCGCTGGGACAGCCCACATTTAAGTTAATTGCGTCGTAGCCCCAATCGGCGGCAATCCGAGCACACTCCGCCAACTCCGCTGGACAATCTCCCCCCACTTGCAACACCAGTGGTTTTTCAAGGGCCGAAAAACCGAGTAGATGATCGCGATCGCCATGCAGGATGGCGGCACTGGTCACCATTTCGGTATAAAGAAGCGTATAACGGGTAATTTGCCGCAGGAAATAGCGAAAGTGGCGATCGGTGCGATCCATCATGGGAGCCACACTGAGCGGATAGCCCTGAATCGACCGAGCAGTGAGTCCCTGGAAAGAAACAGTCGGGCAAAACTCCATCATGAAACGGGGCAGCAACCGGGTCAAAATAGCACTCAACTCTTTCAGTCTAAAGAATTGGGGTGCGATTTTGCCGCCAGACTGTCGTCTATACAGCCCTCAGGTTGCAGTTGCAGCCAGCTCCGGACTGCTATCCGCAGCCTGCCGCTGGAGCAGCGTCTGTTCCAAATAGGTGTAGAGCCGTTCATCGGCCTGGAAGTAAAGGATCAGATTGCTACGCTGATTTTCCGAAAAAATAATCTGCACACACTGCCGGGGAGAAACCAGAAAATTAATCCAATCAGCGGACTTGCGGTAGGGCACCCGCAACTTACCGAGCCGGGAACCATCATCCGTTTGAACTACAGAAAACTCAATTGGCGCTGCCATGGGCATCCTCTCACCCAATTTGGGATAGAAACTCTTGAGAAAATAGTATATAAGTACTATTATTATAACCATTCTCGGCGAAACGCAAGAGAGTCGATAAACTTTCAATGGCAACTCTGGGAAAAAGCCCGCAAATTAGCCACCCCCAAACTGGCGGTGCGGCTAGTTAAGGAGATTTCCCTTTAGCCCCTGGGATACGGGACGGATAAGCCAATGAGTAACCTGAGACAGACTGAATCCACCTCGTCCCGCTACCTGTTTTACGTGGGTTGGTTGGCCTTAGCCGTTGGAGTAGGGGTCTCTCTGCTCCAAGCCCTGTTGCCGCTGTTGCAGTTGGCGGTGCCCCTGGTGGTCGGGGGGTGGTTCTGGCAGCGTCATCGTCACCAACGGCGTGACCAGCAGCAGGTTCTTGACTCTCTGTTCTATGACTTGCTGCAAACCCATCAGGGGCGGGTAACTGTCCTGGACTTTGCCCTCACGGCCCGCATACCCGCGATCGCGGCTCAACGCTATCTGGATCAACAAGCCAGGGAGTTTGCCGCCCAGTTTGAAGTCAGCGACCAGGGGGATGTCATTTATCTCTTTCCGACGCTGTATCGGACACGAGAGATGAAAGAGCCCCATCGCGACAACCAGTCTTTGACCGGCGCATCATCCAGGTTGACCCAGGTTGAACTGGCCCGCCGGTTGGTTGTTTCTCCCCAAACCCTCAGCCGCAAAAAGATGAGTCCCGACTTCACCACCTGGACCCGCCAGAAGGATCCACTTGGCCAGGGCTGGGCCTATTCTGCCCTGGAAAAGCGGTTTTATCCGGTTGACTTGGGAGAGTTATAGGTAGCCAAGGATCGGGGGAAACATCGGCGTTGGAATCTGGAGAATTGGCAAGTCATGGAAACTGCTTACCAGGGTAAGCGACTGCCATCCCAGGAGAAGAACTCTCCACTGTCGGTTTCATCCAGTTGTTCCATCACGCCTAACAACTGGGTCACAGTCCGCTCCACCGAGAACAGTTTGTCCGCTGGCACATTTTTTTGGAAGGGTTGGGACAGGCGGGTGTCTGTGGTACCGGGATGGAGTAGGACGACAATCGTGCGGGGGCTGGTCCGGTGATATTCGATCGCCACTGTGTGCATGAACATATTGAGAGCTGCTTTGGAGGCGCGATAGCCATACCATCCCCCTAGGCGGTTATCGCCAATACTGCCAACCTTGGCTGAAATGGTTGCCAGCAGACTGCGATCGCCATGACGGAACAAAGGCAGCAAGTGTTTAGCTAGCAGGAGAGCACCAATGCTATTGACCTGAAAGTAGTGCAGTAACTGTTCTGTATTGACCTGCCGGAGGCTTTTTTCCGGTTGCAGGCTACCGTCGTGCAAAACACCCACACAATTGATGGCCAGGTGAAGGTTGGTCACTTCCGCCCGGATGCGCTCGGTTGCGGCGGCGATTTGGGGTTCGTCGGTGAGGTCCATGGCCAGGCAGCAGAGTTGTTCCGGGTGCTGTTCAGCCAGGGCCATGAGGCCAGCGGCCGATTCTGGGCAACGGTAGGTGGCATAAATTTTGCTGGTTTGGCCTGCTGCCAGGAGCTTTTTGACAAAGCCCAGCCCAATTCCCTGACTGGCTCCCACAATCAGAGCATTTCCCTGGTGTACCGATGTAGTCATCCGTTGCGAAGTCCTTCAGTTGAGCAGCAACAAGCCTGGCTGGCCATTGCAGGATTGAACCACTGACCCTGCTGCGATTTCTCCCGGAGAGCGATCGCACACATCAGCCATGAAACCTAAGCCAATGTATTGCAAGTCAAGTTTCCGAAATATTTATTTATAATAAACAGTAACAACTCTTAATAAACCAACTCGGATAGGAGGATCTTCCATTGACCCGCTGTGCGGATTGGGGATCACTCCAGGGTTGCTTCCCAATGAAGGAGGGAACGATGGATTCAGCCGAAACTTTATCGCTAGAGCAGGAATTCAACTTGAGACTCTTTGCGGATCAGGTGCAAAATCTGAGCGCAGATGAGGCCAAGACTTTTTTGATTGAATTCAACCGGGCCATGATGATTCGGGAAAATCTTTACCGGGATCTGTTCAAGCATTATCTGGGTATTGATTCAATTTCCATGTCTGCTTAGGGCTGGGCATCCAGTCATCTGATAGGCGGGCGCTCAGGGCAACTGCCATCTGAAGCGATTGACAGGGAAATTGCTTGTATAGTTTGATCCCCTTAGAACCGTTTGGTGTCACAAATCAACCAAGGCTGGCCAGACCGATGTTCTTTGACACCCCTTTGCACCTATCGCGTGGTTTGCTGAGTGCGGTTGGCACTAAAGCCGCTATCCAATATCGTGAGCGGGTTCCTGCCACCAGCCGGATTCTGGTGGTGAGCAACCATCGTAGTTTTCTAGATGCGCCCTTGTTGATGACAGCAATGGATCGGCCTGTCCGATTTGCTTGTCATCATTACATGAGTCAGGTGCCTGTGCTGCGGGAATTGGTGTCGGCGCTGGGGGCTTTTCCGCTCGATGCGCCCCAGCAGGGACCCAAGGATTTCTTTCAGCGAGCGGTTGACCTCTTGCAGTCTCGCCAGGCGGTTGGCATTTTCCCAGAGGGTGGACAACCGATGGTGCAGGTTACCTCGCCGGACCAGCTCAGTCCCTTTCATCGAGGGTTTGCCCATCTGGCGCTGCGAGCGCCGGTGGAGGAGTTGGCTATTTTGCCTGTGGCGCTGGTTTCGACGGAAGAAATCCGGCATGTGGTTGCTCCCTTGAAGCTGTTCGGTTTATTTGCTCCCTCTGAGCCCTTGTTTGATGCCTGGGACTGGCACCCGTCTGTGATTTACCGCCAGGTTCATCTATTATTTGGTCGTCCCCTTTGGATTACAGACCGATTACGGCAGCAGTATCGCGGGCGGCAAGGCAGCAGTCTAGCAAAGGATATCACCCAGGCTTGCTCTGAGGAAATCGCTGGATTACTGCGTCAAGGCTGCTATTAACCTTATTTGTTTTGCTCATGGGAATGGCTGGTCAGTGCTTGCGCTTTGTCCGTCCAACGAAATCGAAGGCTGACAATCCGCTTTTCGTTTTTTTTCCAGGAATGGATGGAACTGGGCAGTTGTTGAATACCCAATTGCCGCAACTGGCAGCCGATTTTGATATTCGTTGTTTGTCGATTCCACCCGATGACCTGACGGGTTGGGATAGTTTGGTTGAGCAGGTCGCTGGTTTGATAGAGGCGGAACAGCAACCGTCGGCTCCCCGTACCATTTATGTGTGTGGCGAGTCTTTTGGGGGGTGCTTGGCCTTAAAGCTGGCCGCTTGGTTTCCCCAATGGTGCGATCGCCTGATTCTGGTCAACCCGGCCTCTTCCTTCAGCCGCCAATCGTGGATGCAGTGGGGCGCCTCCCTGACCCAGTGGTTGCCTGACTCCCTCTATCGGCTGTCAACTCTGGGCTTGATGCCATTTTTGATTGATCCGGAGCGTGTGTCTCGGCCCAATCGTCAGGCGTTGCTGGCTGCCATGCAGTCGGTAACATCAGAAAGTGCAGCTTGGCGGCTCTCCTTGCTCAGTCAGTTTAGGCTGGAAAGTTTGCCCTTAGACCGGATTGAGCAACCCACGTTAGTGGTTGCGGCACGGAACGACCGGCTTCTTCCCTCGGCTGGAGAAGCAGCACGCCTGGCCCGTTATTTGCCCAAGGCCCAGACTCTGCTGTTGCCTGAAAGTGGGCATGCTTGTCTATTGGAAACGGAGGTCAGTTTGACCCAAATTCTGCGATCACAACGGTTTTATGATCAGGTGCGATCGCCAGCTTAGAAATTCCTGGCAGTGTGGGTCAGGGGGTCAAATTCAAACCGCCGGGAATGGTGGGTTTCACCATAGAGGCTGAAGGTGACGGTTGGTTCTTCGCCTACGGCTTCCACACTGTGAATCGCATCGGCTGTAAAGCTGATCACGTCCCCCGGTAACAGCGTCAGTTCACTCACTGGTTCCACCCGATCGGGAAACTGCGGATCGGCCAGTCGTCGCCAGAAGGTATTCTTTTCTTCGCCCTTGAGAATCGCTACCACGCCCCAGGTGCCGTGGTTATGGATCGGCGAAACGGTTAAGGGGGAAAAGGTGACTGTCTGCACCGTCAGGGGAAAACCCAGTTCGTCGTAGAGCAGCCGGACTGACACCCCGGTTACTGGGCAGATTTCTGGAGCCTGATTGTAAATCCAATAGGAATTGGTAATCAGACGGCGGACCAACAGGTGCAATTGGGGCAGGGCATCCGCTTCGTCAGGGATTTGTTCCAGAACATCCTCCACTTCGGTGAGGAAACGGTACAGGCGATAGGACTCCCGCAACAAGTCCCATTCCCTGGGAGAAGGACAAACCTGTATGTGACCGTCGTTGGTGACGTGGAAATCCCGATTTTTCATGATGTCTGTGGTCTGCTGTAGCATGCTCTTACGCCAGGCAATCGTCGAAGTTTCTTCCTGACGGCCAATTTTTTGCCCTGGGTTAGTCATCCTCATCGGGTGAGCGGGTCAGGACATCCAGCACCACCTGACAGCCTTAAGTCAAAGGCCGTGCTGCAGGTGAGCTTTCCTTTTTTGCGATCGCAAAATACCATATCCCCACCCACCATTACTGTTCAGAGGCAGCAATTTCGAGCCATGATTGGGCAAAGGAGAATTATTCCAGACCCAGTTCCCGTTTCAGTAGGTCGATGGATTTGCTAACAATGAAGTTCTCGCAGCAGATTAACTGGGGCGGGCGGATGATATCCTCTCTGGCGGCAGAAATGGCGGCTTTGACTTCGGCACAACTAGCCTGGTCGCTGATGATGGTGTGGGCGCTGCGAACCATGGCGTTGAGTTTGAAGCTATCGCCCACCTGACAGGTCATGACCAACAAGTCCTCTCCCCGCAGGCTGTGAATGATGATTTCCGCTACCCCAACCGTTCCCGTACTGAGGCTGACAACTCCCAAACAGGTGCCTTTGGGCAACTTGCGGATCAGCTTAATCTCAGCATCAAAGTCGTAAATATCCACTGGGATAACCCGCACCGACTTGGGAGCTGCGATCGCCTCTGCCAGGGCAATGAAATAGCGGCTAGTGACCACCGTGCCAGAGCGGGTTTGATCCAGCACCTGTTCTAACTCCTCCAGGGGCACCAACTGCACCGGAATATTGAGGGCTCGTTGCAACTCCCGCACCAGCACTTCCCCGGCCCCAATGTCGTGCATTGGAGCCGTCACCAACACCTGGGCACTACACCGCAGCCGCCAATCAATTTCTGACAAAAACAATTCGCGGGCCTGACTCAGAGAACAGCCCATTTTGACCAGCTTATCCAGACTGTTCTGGACAATTTTGTGGGCCTCCGGATGTTCTTCCAGCAGGGGAGACTTGACTTTTGCGGTAGTTTCGTAAGTTTGGTCCCGTACATAAATGCCAGAACCGGCATGGGCATCGACGACACCGGCTTCTTCTAGCTGGCGATACACTTTGCTGACAGTGTTACGGTGCAGGCCGGTCTGCATGGCCAGTTGGCGGGTGCTGGGGAGCCGGTGACCGGGGGGATACTGGCGAGAGGCGATCGCAAACAAAATCTGGTTATAGAGTTGCGTTGAGGCTGGAATGTCACTGTCCGGCTGAATGTGAAACTGCACCATGGTCAAATCTCCAGCTATCCCGGACGAGAACAGGGGACTGACCTATTCTCCCTCCCACCTGCATTATGCGTCGTTTCATCCACAATCAGCATAAGTTTTCTGTTGCAACATCCAAGCTCGAGCCATGCGAGCCGGTCGCAGCCAGATTGATAGAGCCTGTAACCAGTTTGGTAATTGAAACTACAGAACTGAAAGCCTGATCTGATCGAACCTATAACGTGAGTGGCTATGATAATAAATCTCTTTTTCCTGCCTTTCAGGAATCAGTCAAACCCTCGGCTGGCTCTCTGATACGGGCACCTTCTCCCTCTTATATACACAGGCAGGACGAACAGGATTCTGATTGACCTGTCGCCTTCGACTAAATAAATCTTAAATACTTTCAGTTAAGTCCCTCTTCGGGCGGAGGCAATGGTTGTCGGCTGATGACGTCCGCTTTGATCACTTTGGTGGGTTGTTATCAAAATCTGACATCTTCATTCCTTGCTTCTGTTTAACATTGACGCTCTGTTGGAAGGAAATGGCATCTATCCTCCTCTTTGTCTGAATGTTCCTGCGCCTAGGCGACTCTGCATGAAAACGTTGATGTCGGTTGATGTATTTCCAGTTGTCTATTCAACCCTTGACTGTGAGGCTCTGACGACTCGTGTTTTGCCTCACTATCGGATTGAAGAAGTGACCTATTGCCAGTTCTGGCACCGTGGTTTGAGTGACATTTATCTGGTGGAGACCACCAGAAATCGTTACATTCTGCGGGTCTCCCATTCCCACTGGCGTTCTCAAGCAGATATTGAGTTCGAGTTGGAGTTGCTGGATTTCCTTTATCAGAAAGGAATTTCGGTGGCCAACCCCCTCCGGAGTCAGGATGGCCGTCTGGCAATTGAAATTGATGCCCTGGAAGGTAAGCGCTACGCGGCTCTGTTTCCCTATGCCCCTGGAAAAGTGGCGTTGGGTGATCTGAATCCTGAACAGGGGTTTAAGTTGGGGCAGGTGGTGGCCCAGGTGCATCAAGCCAGCCTTGAGTTCCGGCCCCGCTCCCATCGGCAACCGCTGACCCTGGATTATTTATTGGACGACTCGCTGGTGGCGATCGCGCCATTTTTGCAGCATCGGCCTCAGGACCTAACCTATATCGAGACGGTGATCGACAAGATCCGCTACCAGTTGCGCCATTTATCGCAAAAACCACCCTTCTGGGTGGTTTGCTGGGGCGACCCCCATAGCGGCAATGCCCATTTCACAGCGGAAAATGCGGTCACCTTGTTTGATTTTGATCAGTGTGGCTATGGTTGGCGGTCCTTTGAGATTGGCAAGTTTTTGCAGGTTGCCCTGAGTGCTGGCATTGGTCGTCGAATTCGCGATGCCTTTATCGGCGGCTATCAAAGTTTGCAACCGCTGACGGAAGAGGAACTGAATTCCTTGCAATATTTGACCCAGGCTGCTCATATTTGGGCCTGGTCCATCGGCCTGAGCCATGAACGGCTGCATAACTACAGTCGGTTGGATGACAGCTACTTCAACCATCGGATGGAACAACTGAAAATGTTGACCTCGCCAGAGTGGCAACTGTTCTAAGCGCATCCTTCTTGCACCTGTGGGTTACCACTCGTCCGGGTTAACTGTTACACTGCTGATCA
>CAZBTL010000014.1:0-32294 GCA_964494755.1 uncultured bacterium
AATGGAAACATGGCGGTCAACGGCAAGCGCTCTGTTGGGGTAGGAGTGGTGCTGGATAGCCGGATGGACTGGAAGGCTGTTTCAATTGATACAACTCCTGACTCATACCCGGAATCAGCAACGCTTGGGGCCGGAGGCTAAGAGGCGATCGCAGCTTTTAGACGTCCCTTGGGGGCGATCTCCGTTCCAGCTTCACCCACTGCCTGCATCAAAAAGACCAGCATGGGATTGCTCTGCAACTCGCGCCGCAAAGCCCGTTGTAACTCAAACTCAATTTGGAGTTGTAGTCCTTCCCAGTCAATTTCCAGTTGGCGATCGCCAAAGTCCCTGGCGAATTCCGACCAGCGATCTTTCACAACGGATTCAATCACTTCCTGGATACGACTTTGTAACCGGGAGGCCGAAACCGTAGTGACTACACCGCGCAAATGGACCTGGGGTTGGGTCAGGAGTTTGCCACTGGCATCGATGGCCACTGCCACGGTTACGATGCCATCACCAGCCAACTGCTGCCGATCCTTCAGTACCTGATCATTGACAAAACCAGCCCGAGATGTATCCATCAACTCAATACCCGCTGGAACCCGGCCAGCCACCCGAATGGACGTCTCACTCAGTTCCACCACATCGCCATTGTCAATAATCACCATATGGTCAGCCGGAATGCCCATACTTTGAGCTGTCTGGGCATGCTTCACCAGCATGCGGTGTTCGCCGTGAACTGGCAGGAAAAACTTGGGACGAGTCAGGGCAATCATCAACTTCTGGTCTTCCTGACAGCCGTGTCCAGAGACATGAATGCCCTGCTCCCGACCGTAGATCACCTTGGCGCCCTGCATCATCAACTTGTCGATCGTGTTGACCACCGCGATCGTGTTGCCTGGAATGGGGTTAGCCGAGAACACCACCGTATCGCCCGGTCGAATCTTCATCTGGCGATGCTCTCCATTGGCAATCCGGGTCAACGCCGACATGGGTTCTCCCTGAGAGCCTGTGGTCAGGATCAGCACCTGCTCATCGGGCATTTTCTGCACCACATGCAGGGGTTGCAGCAAACTGTCCTCACACTTGATGTAGCCCAGTTGTCGGGCGTGGGCAATCACATTCAGCATCGAGCGACCCAGCACCGAAACCACTCGACCGTGCTTTTTGGCCAGCTCCAGGATCATATTGACCCGGTGGACTGAAGAGGCAAAGGTGGTGATCAGGATGCGGCCGCTGGCTTGACTCATGACCCGATCCAGGTTCGGGAAAACGGCCCGTTCCGATGGAGTGTAGCCAGGGATTTCTGCGTTGGTGGAGTCGCTGATCAGACAATGCACGCCCTGTTCGCCGTACTCAGCCAGCCGTTGTAGGTCAAACACTTCCCCGTCCACAGGGGTGTGGTCAATCTTGAAATCTCCCGTATGGATCACGACCCCGATAGGAGTCCGAATAGCTACGGTGAAGCTGTCTGCGATCGAGTGGGTATTGCGAATAAATTCGACAAAAAAGGACTTGCCCACCCGAATTACCTCCCGCGGACGGACAGTTCTTAGCTCCGTCCGGTCGGCAACGCCAGCTTCCTCCAGTTTGTCTTCCAACAGAGCCATTGCCAGACGTGGCCCATAAATTACTGGAATATCGAATTGCTTCAGGTGAAAGGCAATTCCACCAATATGGTCTTCGTGCCCGTGGGTGACAATCATGCCCTTAATCTTGTTGCGGTTTTCGCGCAGATAGGTCATGTCGGGCAGGACAATATTGACACCATGCATGCCATCGGTGGGAAAGGCGAGGCCTGCATCCAGCAACATAATTTCGTCGTTGATCTCGAAAACGCAGGTGTTCTTACCAATTTCATGTAATCCGCCAAGGGGAATAATTTTCAGTGCTGGAGAAGACTTAGATTGAGTCATTTGCATGTTGTTTAGTAAACAGTTGGAAAGAAATCAGTGACAAAGGTGATCAGGAAAAAGCTTGAGGGTGACCATTCGCAGGTCGCGGTGCGGGGGCAATGAGTAATCCCTTGAGACGACTGGACAGGCCACGACAAGAAACCAAGGCGGTATGCCAGAAACCCAGGTGGTACAGGGAAAATCAAAAACAGGGCAATTGGGCATATTCAGTTTTCAAAAACTTGCAAGCGGCAGCCCTGGCTTAGAGCAGCGATAATTCCGTCAGAACAGATTTCAGGCTTTGGAGCAACTCTGTTGAAGAGTCAGCCAGCGGCAGGCGAGTTGAACCAACAGACCAGCCTTGTAATTGTAAGGCCGCTTTAACCGGAATTGGATTGGTGGTGATAAACAAGGCTTTAAATAGGGGGAACAGTTTTAAGTGAATGGCGAGGGCCTGTTGAGTTTGGCCAGATGTGAAGGCCTGCACCATTTGCTGGATTTGGGGCCCAGCCAAGTGGCTAGCAACACTGACAACTCCTTGCCCACCAATGGACAGAAGGGGCAAGGTTAACGAATCATCTCCTGAATAAATGCCGAATTCTGGTGGTGTGGCCCGACGAATCTGGCTGACCTGATCTAAATTTCCACTGGCTTCTTTAATGGCCACAATGTTGGGAATTTCTGCCAAACGAATGACAGTGTCTGGTTGCAGGTTTTGGCCAGTTCGACCGGGAATGTTATAAAGCATGATGGGCAAATCGGGAGCAGACTCCGCGATCGCCTTAAAGTGACTATAAAGTCCTGCCTGTGGTGGTTTGTTATAGTAGGGAACGACCTGTAAAGAACCATCTAATCCTAGTTTAGCGGCTTTCCGAGTCGCTTCGATCGCTTCTCGGGTGGAATTCGATCCCGTTCCGGCAATAATCTTGGCTTTGCCTGCAACCGCCTTCTGGATCACCTGAAATAGCTGAAACTCCTCCTCCCAGGTCAGGGCAGGGGACTCGCCGGTTGTGCCGCACACCACCAGTGCATCACTGCCATTTTCTACCAAATGGACTGCCAACTTCTCTGCTACCTCGAAGTTGACATTGCCGTCTTCCCTAAACGGCGTCACCATTGCAGTCAGAACACGTCCAAAATTCACCACACGCGATACAGGCCCCTTACTGTAAGGATTCGATTCATTTGAGTTAGGCAGCAGGCAAGGTCACTGCCCATCAATACCTCGCTTCGGGATTATGGCCCATTATCTCCTTAAATTTCAATGCTGATTCGAGATCAATTTGGCCCATATTCTCCCAATTTGCTAATGCCGACCCGCCAATGCTGGAGCCAGTAGATTTTTTTCCACTAGCAATTCTGCAATTTGGATGGCATTTAGCGCTGCGCCTTTGCGAATCTGATCGCCGCAGAGCCACAACTCTAAGCCACAGGGATGGGACAGATCTTGCCGAATCCGCCCGACTAGTACGTCATCCTGACCGCTGGCATCCATCGGCATAGGGAAATAGTTGGCCGTCCAGTCTTCCACCAACTTAACCCCCGGTGCTTGACTGAGCACCGATCGGGCCGTGTCCACCGAAAACGGCTGGGCAAACTCCAGATTAATCGCCTCCGAATGGGCTCGCAATACGGGTACCCGAACACAGGTGGCGGTCACTTTCAGATCGGGAACCCCGAAAATTTTGCGAGTTTCGTTCACCATTTTCATTTCTTCCTCGCAATATCCTAAGTCATTTAGCTTGGAGTTATGGGGAAACAGGTTAAACGCCAACGGATAGGGAAAGGCTTCCGTGGTGGGTTCCTGCTGATTGAGAATGGCCTGGGTCTGCCGCTTTAACTCCTCCATGGCCAGTGCCCCCGCTCCGCTGGCCGATTGGTAGGTGGCGGCAACAATGCGCTGAATGGGTTGAACCTGATGCAGCGGATAAATGGCAACTGCCATCAAAATTGTTGTGCAGTTGGGGTTGGCAATAATTCCCTGGTGGGCTGCTGCCGCCTGGGGATTCACCTCCGGCACAACCAGCGGCACAGTCGGATCCATCCGGAAAGCGCTTGAGTTATCTACTACTACAGCACCAGCCTCGACGGCTTTGGCAGCCCAGGCGCGGGAGGTTGTAGCTCCGGCAGAGGCCAGTACGACATCAATGCCATCAAAGCAGCGATCGCTCACTGGCTCCACTGGCAAGGACTCGCCTTTGAAGGGCAAGGTTCGACCCGCCGAGCGAGGAGAGGCTAACAGCTTTAACTCAGCCAACGGAAAATTGCGAGCCTCCAATAGCTCCAGCAACTCCGTCCCAACGGCGCCTGTTGCTCCTAAAACCGCGACACGATAGGTCTGAGCCAAACCAACTACCCTCCAAAAAATCAAACGAACGTCTGTGTGCGTTCAGCGACCAGGAACGCTTTGCGCCTTGCACCCATAACTTCAACTTCTGCTAACTGCAACTTCTGCCGATATCAAGCATGCCGGTATAAGGTTTTCCGGGGCCAGACGTCGTATAGAGGAATTGGTAAAACCTGAATCGGAATAGACGAGTCATTCCGGCAGCCAACCAATCGCTCACAGCATGGGAACTAATATCTAAATGTGAACCTGGTTACCAAAATTCTAGCTGATTTTGACGCAGCCCCATCGCCAATTCCCCTGGAATCCAATAGCTGTCATCAACTATTGCAGTCGCTGCTGGTCAAACTAAAAATCCAAACGAATTACCTGGTATCGCCCACTCTAGATCGGTTATGATAGCTAATTGCTGCGTTGCGACCAAGTCCGTGTCGCTTTTTGATAGCGTGTTGATTCCGTGCCACTTGGTCACTGCTGGCCAGTCAGCACTGGCTGATAAAAGCGTCAGGAGCACGTGATTCAGGACGTTGTCTACACCCATGCAAGTGTCTGCTGAGAGAAGCTAACCACCAATGAAAGTAACCCAGGAAAAATTACCCGCCAGCCAGGTTGGTCTGGAGATTGAAGTTACGCCCGAAATGTCAAAAAAGGCCTACGAGCAGGTCATCCAAGACTTTACCCGCTCCATCAACATTCCTGGGTTTCGTAAAGGTAAAGTGCCCCGGCCAGTGCTGATCCAGCGCATTGGGACAGCCCGTCTTAAAGCCAGTGCTTTGGAAAACCTGATTGACAGCAGTTTGAAAGAGGCGATCCAGCAGGAAAAAATTAAAGCCCTGGGCAATTTCCAACTGCGGTCTGTTTTCGATGACCTGGTGGAACAATTTGAACCTGGCGCCCCTTTGACCTTTTCAGCTTCTGTGGATGTGCAACCTGAGGTGACGATCAAGCAATATCGGGATTTGAAAGTCAAGGCGGAGGAAGTTAAAGCTGATCCAGAGCGGGTTGATAAAGTCCTGGACCAGTATCGAGAGCGGCTGGCCACCCTGGTGCCGGTCGAAGATCGACCGGCGCAAATGAAGGACGTCGTCGTCGTGGACTATCAGGGTGTGCTGGTTGGAGAGGATCCTGATGCGGAGCCAGAACCTATTCCAGGCGGTGAGGCCAGCAATTTTCAGGTGGAACTGGAAGAAGGTCGCTTTATTCCAGGCTTTATTGATGGCATTGTGGGCATGACTCCGTCCGAAAGCAAAGAAATTGTGGTTCAGTTCCCGGAAGACTATCCCCAGGAGACGTTGGCTGGGCGAAAAGCTCGTTTTAGTTTGACCTTGAAGGAAATTAAAGAAAAAGAACTGCCACCGCTGGATGACGACTTTGCCGAGGAAGTGAGCGAATATCAAACCCTGGCAGAGTTGCGGGAGTCGTTGGCAAAACGCTATGCGCAGGAGGCGGAGGATAAGACCCGGTCGAACCAGGAGCGGGCTATTTTAGATGAGTTACTGAATCAGATTGAGGTAGAGATTCCCGAAACTCTGATTGAGCAAGAGGTGAACTATATGCTCAATCAAACAGCGATGCAACTGCAGAATCAGGGAATTGATATCCGACGGATTTTTACTCAGGAGTCGATCCCCGCTATTAAGCAGCAAAGTCGGCCCGAAGCGATTAAGCGGATTAGGCGGACTCTGGCTCTGGGTGAAATTGCCAAGTTGGAGGCGCTGGAAGTTGCGGAAGAAGAGGTCACCAAGCGGGCCAATGAGCTGCTGCAGGAGCTCCGGGACGTCAGCATGGATCGCGATCGCCTGCGGGAGGTGGTGACCGATGAATTAATGCGAACCAAAATCATTGACTGGTTGATCGAAAACTCGACAATTGAACTGGTTCCTGAAGGAACTCTCCAGGCTGCGGAAGCTGAAACCGTTGAGCTTCCTGCAACGGGCTCTGAGGGCCAGCCCGATTCCAGTGAGCCGATTGAGTCGGCAACAGCAGTTGGGGAGGAGTCGCCTACGGCTGAGGCAGACCCAGTTGTGGCTGAAGCTCCGACTGAGGAGGCCCAAACTGGCAAGTCTGCGGCCAAGGGGAAGCGCTCTAAAAAAACGGCTACAGACACTGAAGCAACATCCGACTCGTAATTTGATCACTTTTGGAAGAAAGTCACTGCTTTCTGAAATCTCAGGCTAGAATTGGCTGAGCTTCCGATGTGGCTGCCGCAAGTCTTGGATCAGGTAAGGCATAATGGTGGCATACCAAACTGCGATCGCCAGTTTGCTCCTGAGTGAGTGATTCCTGCGTTGGGCTAACCCGCTTGTCTGGATAGCCGGCTGTTTGAGTATCCAATTGTTAAGATGATCCAGGGGTTGCCCGACGGTTCCATTCGGATAATGTATTTTGCTGTAACCGTCAGGATGGGGTCGGCAAGTTCTTGGAACATCAAACTTAATTGGAACAGGCAGATGTTTGACTGACCCGTGGTTTATTGTATTGACTATGTTTGTATCCCACTTTCCCGACTACAGTCCGATTAGCCTTTACAACTCTGACTTTGTTTCCCTCGGGCCCACGAATGCGATTCCGATGGTGGTCGAGCAATCGGGTCGAGGGGAACGGGCGTTTGACATCTACTCCCGACTCCTCAGAGAGCGAATTGTGTTTTTGGGCACGCCAGTGGATGATGCAGTGGCAGATTCCATCGTGGCCCAACTCCTGTTTCTGGATGCGGAAGATCCCGAAAAAGACATTCAGTTATATATCAATTCTCCGGGTGGCTCCGTTACGGCGGGCATGGCTATTTATGACACCATGCAACAAGTTCGACCGGATGTGGTCACCATTTGTTTCGGCCTGGCGGCGTCAATGGGTGCCTTTCTGTTGGCGGCTGGCGCTGCTGGCAAGCGGATGTCGTTACCTAGTTCTCGGATCATGATTCACCAGCCACTGGGTGGCGCTCAAGGACAGGCCGTTGATATCGAAATTCAGGCCAGAGAAATTCTTTATCACAAACGCCAGTTGAATGAATTACTGGCTTTCCATACCAAGCAGCCGATTGAAAAAATAGAAATTGATACCGATCGTGATTTCTTTATGTCTGCTTCGGAAGCCAGGGACTATGGCCTGATTGATCAGGTTATTTCTCGGGACAATCTTCCGAAGGTGGGTGAGGCCATTGCAGCAGTTTAGGTTTTAAGAGGCCGATATGTCGAAGTATGACTCCCATTTAAAATGTTCGTTTTGTGGTAAGTCGCAAGAGCAGGTACGCAAGTTAATTGCGGGACCGGGAGTCTACATCTGCGACGAGTGTGTGGATCTCTGTAACGAAATTTTGGATGAGGAACTGTTTGACTCTACAGCTTCCGTGCCCCAGCCGGTGCCCCGGCGCGAGCAGTCGCCTGAAAAGCGGAAGACCCGAACTGCCAATCTTTCTCTGAATCAGATTCCCAAGCCCAGGGAGATTAAAAAGTATCTTGATGAACATGTGATTGGCCAGGATGACGCCAAAAAGGTGTTGTCCGTTGCTGTCTACAACCACTACAAACGCCTCAGCTTTATCCAGGCCAAGGGCAGTGGCAAAGTGGCGCCGGAAGATGTGGTGGAACTGCAAAAGTCCAATATTTTGCTGATTGGCCCCACGGGTTGCGGCAAGACCCTGCTGGCCCAAACCCTGGCGGAGATTTTGGACGTTCCCTTTGCGGTGGCTGACGCTACTACCCTTACCGAGGCTGGATATGTGGGTGAGGATGTGGAAAATATCCTGTTGCGGCTACTGCAGGTGGCAGACTTAGATGTGGAAGAAGCCCAGCGTGGCATCATCTACATTGACGAAATCGACAAAATTGCTCGTAAAAGCGAGAACCCATCGATTACTCGGGATGTTTCCGGCGAAGGGGTGCAGCAGGCGCTGTTGAAGATGTTGGAAGGTACGGTTGCCAATGTCCCGCCCCAGGGTGGACGAAAGCATCCCTATCAGGACTGTATCCAGATCGATACCAGCAATATCCTGTTTATTTGTGGTGGCGCCTTTGTTGGTCTAGATAAGCAAATTGAGCAGCGCATTGGTAAGAAGACGATTGGTTTTGTCCAGTCCGGTGAGTCTCAGCAGGCGAAGGAAAAACGGACGGCGGATACCCTGCGCCATTTGGAACCAGATGATCTGGTCAAGTTTGGCATGATTCCAGAGTTCATTGGCCGGGTGCCAGTGATGGCGGTCGTTGATCCGCTGGATGAGGAAGCTTTGACTGCAATTCTGACTGAACCAAAGAATGCTCTGGTCAAGCAGTATCAGAAGTTGCTGAAGATGGACAATGTCATCCTGGAGTTCAAATCGGATGCTGTGCGGGCGATCGCCCGAGAGGCCTATCGCCGTAAAACTGGTGCTCGAGCCCTGCGCAGCATTGTTGAAGAACTGATGCTGGATGTAATGTACGAGCTACCGTCCCGTAAGGATGTGACAAAGTGTGTGATCACCCCTGAAATGGTGGAGAAACGGTCCACCGCTGATCTGCTACTCCATCCCTCGTCCCTACCCAAGCCAGAGTCGGCTTAGTCTGGCCAGTCTTGTAACCACAAACCCGGTTGATCGTTGGCATCAGACGGCTTTGCTTTTGCATGGGGAGGACTAATTTTGGGCGCACCGTGGTACGTGCGCCCGTGCCGACCCGCCTTATCCCAGCTTGGGTTTGTAGGTGGAGACGACGTGCAGTTCCTTCAGTTGCTTGCCATCTACACCAGCCGGGGCTCCGGTTAGCAGGCAGCGGGCTTGCTGCGTTTTAGGAAAGCCGATCACATCTCGGATGGATTCTTCACCAGCCAGTAACATCACCAGGCGATCGATGCCATAGGCAATGCCGCCGTGGGGCGGAGCCCCATACTCAAAAGCCTCCAGCAGAAAGCCAAATTTTTGGTAGGCTTCCTCCGGCGACAGACCAATTGTCTCAAACACCTGCTTCTGGATATCGGGCTGATAGATCCGCAAACTGCCGCCACCCACCTCAAAACCATTGAAGACGAGATCGTAAGCTTGGGCCTTGGCCGTCTTGAGGTCGCCCACGTCTTGCGGGAACGGTGCGGTAAAAGGATGGTGCAGGGCTTCCAAGCGTTTTTCGTCGGCATTCCATTCAAACATGGGGAAGTGGGTAATCCAAAGCAGATGCACCTTGTCTGGATCGATTAGCCCCAACTCTTTACCAATGACCTGTCGGAGTCGGTCCAGGGTCTTATTCACCATGTCGGCCGACCCAGCCCCGAACAGCAACAGATGTCCGGCCTGAGCTCCGGTCCGGGTCAGGATTTCCTGCTTTTGCTCTTCTGAGAGGTTATCTTTAATGGCGCCGATCGTATCAATTGCCCCATCATCCCGCACCCGGATGTAGGCCAGCCCTCTGGCGCCGCACAGCTCTGCCTCCTTGAACAGGTCCCCACCCGGTTTGATCCGGACGTTGGAAATGGCTTCATTGCCACCAGGAATGGGCAGGATTTTGACAATTCCCCCCTTGGCAACGGCATCGGCAAAGACCTTGAAACCGGAACCCTGGACTACATCCGACACATCCACCAGTTCCAGTCCGAAGCGGGTGTCCGGTTTATCTGAACCATAACGGTTCATGGCGTCGGCGTAGGTGAGGCGGGGAAAGGGACGGGGCAGTTCGATGCCCTTCACTGTCTTGAACAGGTGGCAGACCAGTTCTTCGTTGAGGGCCAGAATTTCGTCCTGGTCCATGAAGCTCATCTCCATGTCCAGTTGGGTGAATTCGGGTTGTCGGTCAGCCCGCAAGTCCTCATCCCGGAAACAACGGGCAATCTGGTAGTAGCGATCGCAGCCAGCCACCATCAGCAGTTGCTTAAACAACTGGGGCGATTGGGGCAAGGCAAACCATTCACTGGGGTTAACTCGGGACGGTACTAAGTAATCTCGGGCTCCTTCTGGGGTAGAACGGGTGAGGATGGGAGTTTCCACTTCCAGGAAACCCAGTTCATCTTCCAGATAGCGCCGCAGCGTTTTGATGATTTCGTGGCGCAGTTGCAAATTCTGGCTCATCCGTTCTCGACGCAAATCCAGATAGCGATAGCGCAGACGCAGGTCTTCCCGCACCGGCTCTGCCTCCGCCGTTGACACCTGGAAGGGCAGTTGTTTGCGAACCGCATTCAGCAATTCGATCTGGTCGGCATAGACCTCCACTTCCCCTGTCGCCAGTTTGGGGTTGAGCGAGTCCTGGGGCCGCTGGGTCACCCGGCCGGTAATTTTGACCACATATTCGTTCCGCAGGGACTCTGCCTGAGCATAGGAAGTCGGTGTCCGTTCCGGGTCACTGACGATCTGGACAATGCCGCTGCGATCGCGCAAATCGATGAAGATCACCCCCCCGTGATCGCGGCGACGATCCACCCAGCCAAACAGGGTAACTGTCTCTCCAATGTGTCCGGCTCGGAGTTGACCGCAATAATGGGTTCGCATGGCTACAGGATCTGAAAGAAATTCGGCAGGTAATGGGTTTAGTCTATCGACGAAAAGAGACTGTAGGCAGAACTCTACAGTCTTGTCTAAGCAATCAAACTTTCCCATTATCACCCATTCTGGAGCCGGGTGCTGATCCTGATAGGAGAGCAAGCTAGGAGTCCAGGGGCTCGCCTTAGCGCACAGGAGAAACGACGACTTCAACCGTGGAGGGGTTGCCCTGGGTGATAACCGCATAGCGGCTGGTGTTAATAAACCGCAGTTGTCCATCTACCAAGATGCGAGCCTGCACCGCATAGGTGTAATTGGGTTTGATCTGGTTGGGGTTGTAGGTCAGGGTGAAGGGAAAGGGCACCTGTTTGCCGCCACTGACCATGCGCACCTCAGAAATTGTGATGGCTGGGGCATCAGCCCGGCTAACATCCTGCAGTTTTACCTCAATCACAGCAGTGGGGGGCAAGGCAATCCGCTGCAGGTAGGTGACGGTTCCAGTTACAGCAGCGGATTGGGAAGGTGGAACAGTTACAGATGGCACGTATTTTTCAACCTTTTCTTGGCTGGGGGGTTGACCTTTGAATTGAATGGTAAAAGTAGTGGGAGTGATGGCGTACCCGACGCCCATTTGGGATGTTCCCTTATAGGTATTTCCTTGCTTGACGGCTGCCATTCGTTCCCGTCCCAAACCATCATTGTCGGTGACCACCATTTGCAAGTTGGCTTCTCCTCGACAGATATTCACAAAGTGGAATTGAGTGCGATAGTAAGCCTCCTGGGGAAAACGGCCACAACCATGATTCTCAAAGTCCAATAGGAGAGGAAGGGGTTTCTGGGCCCCAACCACAGAGACGGTGGCTATCACACCGGCCAGCGCCAACAAACTAGTCTTGATTAGCGATCGCATATCCGTTCTCTCCTTGGCATCATGCTGTAGTTCTGATGGAGCCACCGATTGGAGGATTTAGTTCTCGATGGTTGCACCCAATAGTAGACGATTGCCCAAAACCAAAAGTTTCAAGTGGATGCCAAGTCAGCAATCGGTTAATTGTCCCAGCATTCCAGGAAGTTGAGCAAAACTGTTGCTGGCCGCAAACCATCACTCATCAATAGGACAACAGTATGACAGCAGAGCAGCAAGTCATGTAATGCTCACACCCCTTAATTTACCGTCTAATTTACATTGACGGGATTCACATTGACGAGATTGTCATTGGGCACTTTATCGATCAGCTTATGCAGCGGATCAATGCCCGCCCTGGTGGGCTGTTGATCGACGGTGATGGTTAGTTCCGTATCACCTGTCCGAATGGGATGTTTTCTCAGATAAATCAGCTTGCCCGCGGCACTATAAATCCCAATGTCGATCTCCTCGTTGTTGATGTCCGTTGGGGTTTCGTTGCCCACTCCATCAGAGCGTAACTTGGCCGCATTCACGGTCAGCTTCACGTCAAACTTGCCATCGGGACGCGGCTGCACGGTGGCAGATTCAGTGCTGTTATCGTAAAGCGTCACCGTTTCAAATAGGTCGGTGATCAGGTATTGGTACTTAGCGGGGGTGACTTCCCGCAGGGCAGCGACGAGATCTTTGGCCGAGGGGTAGGGGGGCACGTCTGAAAACTGCCGCAACAGGTTCGCCAGAGCTTTGTTCACCACGTCTTCGCCAATGTAGTCTTGCAGGGCGAACAGAGCTAGGGCCCCTTTTTTGTAAACCAAATGGCTCTCCTCGGCTTCCACCAGGGGCACATCGGATTTATCCCGATCCTGCAAATAGTTATCCAGATTACTGCGCAGGGCCGCCCCCAGTTTTTCCAGTCCGTGTTCCTTGGCATAGACCTGGTTGGCGGTGTATTCCGGCAGGGCCTCTAGCAGAAATCTTGCCCCCGGTGTGGCCGAGGGGATCAACTGCTGCCCCCACCACTGGTGGGCGGTTTCGTGGGCGGCAACGCGGAAGGCTTCATCGACGCTGGTGGGGTCGTCGTCATTGAATTTAGCCAGGTAGCCAAACCGTTCACCCCGAATAATGGTGGTCGGAAAGCTCATGGCCAGGGTTTGGTGGGGCACTTCAACGGTGCGCAGGGTCTGGTGGGGAAAGGGGCCGAAGTGTTGGGAGGCGTAGGCTAATGCTTTTTGGGTGCCGCGCACCATGCGTTCCAGGTTGCGATCGTGCCCTGGGTGGTAATACATCTCAAGTTGCACGTCCTGCCACTGGTCGCGCAGCAACTCGTAGCGTCCCGACAAAATCGGTACGACCTGTTCAATGGGCACCTGGGTCTGGTACTGGAAATAGCGGCGATCGCCCTCGGTCCATTGCTTCACTGGCTCCCCAGCGGTGATGGCGATCTGGTCGGCGGCGGTGCTGAGGGTGGCCGAAAACTGCACAAGATCGGCATCAGGGGCGGCGGCTGTGGCGCTGCGTCGGATCTGTCGGTCTGCTTCCACGGCGGGATCGAGGGGGGGTAAGCCTGCTGCCGCTCGCCGCTGATCGTCTTTGATGCGCGGTCGATCAAAAAATCCGACCATCGGCAGGACTTCAGGACTTCTAAAGAAAAGGCCGTTCTGGTCATAGGAGTTGTTGAGATTGCTTGGCTTTTCTCCCGTAAATCCCTTGGGGGGGGGCATGAGCAGATCAAAGGCCACATCGAGGCGGTTGCCCGGTTGCAGCGCAGCGGGCAGGGCAAATTCAAAGCCCTGGACAACCGGATGGGGCACCGTGGTTTGGGCGGCGGCACCGTTGACCGTGAGTTGGTTGACCTGCACGCCCTGGGGCACGTTCAGCAGAATTTTATTGATGGGCTGCTGGGTTCTATTTTCCAGGGTGTAGGTGCCCGTCACGGCAAAGCGGCCATCCTCCTCGGGGTACAGATCCCCTTGCAGATCGATCGCTGCGATCTTGGGCTGGGCGTCGATCAGACTGCCATAGGCTTTTTCGTAGGCAACTACCTGGGTTTCCATCTGGGCGCGGCTGGGGGCTGAGTTCAGCAGGTGAGTGTTGTAATAAATTAGGCCGCCCAGGAAGAGGGCGGCGATCGCGCTCAAACCCATCCCCATCTGCATGGGTCGGGTAAAGCGCTGACGGGCAATGCGCCAGCGGGCTTGGGGTTGGGTATCAATGCCCCGCACCCAGAACAGGGTGGCCACGCCCAGGAGCAGCAGGGCGATCGCCAGCCAGTAGCCCTGAAACCAGCGGACTTGCCTCAGCATTCCCCCATAGCCATTGATCTGGCTGTAGTAATGCTCCGGGCGATAGCCATACTGGAGCAACCGAAAGGACTTAAACAGACTGACACCTTGGGAAAAAACGATGATTAAAAAAGCCGACAGAACGTAGCCCAAAAACTTCTGGTTCACCAACACCTGAATGGTGATTGCCAGCACCGCAATCAGCAGCAGATCCACGAACACGAGGGTAAATAGCTCAATGGCATAAACCCCCAGTTCGTAGTGGGTGTACTGCTGCACGGTCTGGGAAATTAACCCGCCCAGTAGCATCAGCACCATGACCAGCCCCAAAATCAGGGCCAGGGCCAGTAGCTTACCCAGCACTAGCACCCAACTACGCACCGGCAGAGGGTCGCTGAGGGGGTCGATTTTGACATCGCGATCGCGCCAGACCAGATCCCCCGCCAGAAAAATAAGCAGCAGCGGTGCCAACAGCTTTGCCAGCAATGCCATGAGCTGAATCATCATCCCCGTAATCGGTAGGATTTTAGCGCCCGTGCCATCCTGTAAGGAGGTGCTCGTCAGCGCCACCAGCATCACCAGGCTGAGGGCCAGAATCGACATCACCAGAGGATTCCAGCACAGGCGTTTGAATTCGAGCTGGGCAATGCGCCAGACGTGCCCCCACTGAGCCCCATTCCCGTAGTAGAGGTGGACACTCGGCGGTGGCAGTGACACCTCGCCGCGATGGTTTGCGGTTGCCGCCAGCTCTCCCTTGGTAGCTTTAGCGCGCCAGAACATCAACCGTTGTTCTCCCCAGTCCAGCAACCGCTCCAGGCGCGGATTGGGGGGTGCTGTGGCGATGCCAGAAAAACTGAATCGTCGCCACACCCAGGCAAAGAAGGCGATGCTCAGCCCCAGGTAGAGCAGCCGCGACAGCCAAATCACCGGGGCAAAGGGCACCATGTCGGTATTTTGCTGTACCCGGGTCCAGAACCGCACCGTGTATTCTATGGAGCTCGACGTTAGGGGCTGCACCAGCACATTCCACAACGGGTCGAACTTGAGTACCGTAAATAGCGCGGCAACGATGCCACTGGCGACATCAAGGCCCACGATCGCCAGGTAGCTGGTCAGGGTGCGGCGGGTCAGCAGGCCCAGAGCAAAGCTAAATAGGCCAAAAATTAGAATGTTGGGAATGACAAAATACAGGTAGGGCTGGATGTAGCTCAGCAGATTGAAGGGGGCAATGCGGTTGGGATCCATCCAGGGCAACGCCTGCCCTACCAGTAGCCCCAGACCCACCCCCAGAAAAATCACCCCACTGATGACAAAACTGGCGATCAATCGCCCGGCGGCAAACTGCCATTCTTTGAGGGGCGAAGTGAACAGCAGCCCATCTATGTTGGCAGCAAAGTCTTTGGTGGCGCGATCGGCAAAAATGCCCGAAACCACCAGCGCCAGAGGAATGCCCGCGATAAAGCCGATGGTTTTCATGATCGCCAGGGGGGAGTTGGCATAGGGAATCAGCTCTCCCGGTTTTGTGGCGGTGCCAATAGCCTGCCGGAGCAGTTCAGAGAACCGCCAATCGGTGCCATTGACATGCATGACCAGCAACCCGTAGGCGAAGAAAACACCAAAGGCGATCAACACAAAGCGGTTGCGGAGGCTCTCTTGCAGCTCGAAGCGAATGATTTCCCCGACGGGTTGCCAGGGGGAGGGGGAAGGGGTGGATGGGGTGGATGGGTGGGTGGTCATGGTGACAGGTGAGGGGTGACGGGTGAGGGGTGACGGGTCTTGAGAACTCCGGCTGCTTCAAGAAGCTGGGGGTCTGAGGACACCGGTTAACTGCTACTGCTGCTATAGCTGGTAGTTCTGGGCAGTTTGGGGATCAGCCAGGAAAGGAATTGGTCTTGCGATCGCGTCTGCACCAGAAATCTTCCCGGCCCGGTGAGGTCGGCCACAAAGCCTTCGCCGCTAAACATAAAGGTTTTGATGCCGCCAATGGAGCGGGTTTTGAACGGCATGGATTCACTCAGGGCCACCAGGTGCCCGGTATCGAGGGTGAAGGATTCGCCAGGAGCCAGAGTCACTTCATGGATCGCCCCATAGGAGGACACCACTACCTGGCCCTGACCTTCAGCCCGCAGCATAAACAGGCCGCCGCCGGTGCCAAAAAACGACTTAGAGCCGCCCCATTTGGTATCCAGGGCAATGGTTATATCCGAGGCCACATAGGCTCCAGACTGGATCAGCATCGGCTCGGTGATCGTCAACACATTCAAATCTCCCGGCAGGGAGGGGGCGACCCACACCTCACCGCCCTGGGGTGGCGCGGTATACACATTTTGAAACAGGCTCTCGCCGCCGAGCAGCGATCGCTTCAGGGACTGCAGAAAGCCCCCGGTGGCGGTGGTCTCCAGAGTGATGCCAGCAGACATGCCCACCATGGAGGCGGCCTCGACCCGCACCTGTTCGCCCCCGGCCAAACGCACCCGACCGATTGGGTAGGCGGGCTGATACATCAATTCAACTTGCATAGTCAATCACTCCTACGGTGGGATGGGTCATTGAGATCATGGGCCGGATTTTCAGAATCAGTAGAATAAGAAACATCAACGCCAATGTATGGAGCGTTTTGATCATGGGTCAAGCTGTCTCATCTCCCCCTGCCTACCTAACCTTTGAGGATTATTTGGCCTACGACGACGGCACCGATACCCGCTACGAATTGGTCGATGGAGTTTTGATGGAAATGCCGCCTGAAAGTGATGGAAACCTGGGTATTGCCAGACGATTGTTTTTGGAATTGATCAAACACATTCCGGCCGATCGCGTGGTGTGGGGGACAGAGATAGAAGTCACAGGCAGACGAGCCACCGCACGGATTGCTGATTTAATGGTGCATTCCGAAGAATCTAAAGCCGCTGTAGCTAGTTCTCCCCGTGCTACCATTACCCGCGATATGCCCCCTCCGGCCCTGGTGGTGGAAGTGGTGAGCCCCGGACAGGCCAACCGGGAACGGGACTATCGCTACAAACATACGGAGTATGCGGCGCGGGGCATTGCCGAATACTGGATTGTGGATCCTGAAATCCGCCAAGTAACCCTGTGCCGCTGGGTAAGCGGCCAATACGAAGACCAGATTTACAGCGGCACGGAGAAAATTCACTCTGTCCTGGTGCCTGGGTTTGGGTTAACGCCTGCTGAATTTTTTTCATAGCCGTTTGTTGGTAGGTTGGGTAACGCGCTCGCAGAACCCAACCAAATGCTCACTGGTCTTGGGTTCCGTTCCTGCGCCCAACCGACATTGCTAGAGAGCCAACGCATTTTGACTAAAGCCCTGCAATGCTGGAATCTCTTTCATCACCGTGAAGTAGACATCCTCCAGGTCTGGCTCCACCCCCTCAAAGCCTGCACCGGGGTCTGACTCGCTGTAAATCCGGGCGATGATGTCGCCCATAAAAAAGCGAGTAGAAAGCACCTGATACTTCTCTTCGTAGGTGGGCAACTCGTCCCGCTTAATCCGGATACGCCAGACCTTGCCTGCCAGTTCTTGCATCATGGCGCTGGGCTGCCCGGTGGCGCGAATCTGTCCAGCAATCAGCACGGCCATTTGGGGGCACAGTTCACTCACATCTTCCACAATGTGGGTGGAGAGAATGATCGCCGCCTTTTCGGAAATTTCGCTGAGCAGGTTGAGGAAGCGCACCCGCTCCGCTGGGTCGAGGCCAGCGGTGGGTTCATCCACAATTACTAGACGCGGATCGCCCACGAGGGCCTGGGCAATGCCAAAGCGCTGCCGCATGCCGCCGGAAAAGCCACTGACGGCGCGATCGCGAGCCTCGTACAAATTCACCTGGTGCAGCAGGTGCTTTACCAGTTCTTTGCGTTCTTTGCGATTGGTAATGCCCTTTAGGGCGGCAAAGTGATCCAGCAGTTTCTCGGCGGCAACCCCCGGATACACGCCAAAACTCTGGGGCAAATAGCCCAGCACCTGGCGCACCTTGACTTTTTCTTCCAGCACGTTGATGTCGCCCCACTGAATTGTTCCCTCGGTGGCCTCTTGCAGGGTGGCGATCGTGCGCATCAAGCTAGACTTGCCCGCCCCGTTCGGCCCTAGTAAACCAAACATGCCCATGGGAATATCCAGGTTTACCCCCTTCAATGCCTGGAAACCATTGGAGTAGGTTTTGGTGAGTCCCCGAATTTGGATGGGGGTATCCAAGGATAGAGTTGAGGTCATAGTTTCTCTCGTAGCCGAAGGCACCACTTGTTCTAGGCCAGCCTGAGCATAGGAATTATTCGCCATCAGCAGGATTCCCAAACTCATTCTAAACATGCCAATAATCGGCATTAAGGTGGCGATCAGCGTTACACCTAGTAGTAAAATTCGCAGTCATATCTGAGGTGACATCTGCTGAATGACTTACAGATTATACTCCTTGTAAATTAAAGGTTAAATTAACATGCCCAATCCGTCCAAAAACTGAAATTAAGATTCGTTATGCAGGCCATTAACCGTAAGCCAGCCATGTGCTTACGGTTAATGGTTGAGCTAATTGGACAGCGATCGCCTTTGCAAGTGAGTGCTGCGCTCATAACGTTGCGCGTTTATTCGTAGGATGCGCGGCGGTTTTGCTCAAACGACCTCAACTCAGCTCAACGGTCGCGACAGCCCCTTGTTCTAGATCTTCTACAACCTCCAGGGCTGATAGGATCACCAGCCCGTCGGTTTGGTCACTGCTGCTTCCACCTCAGGATTGACGGCTTGCCACAGACAACAATTTTGGGTTGATGCTGAATCAGCGGTTGGTTAATTGCTCAAGAGTTCCAGGGAGTTGAGGAAGGCGGTGACCTGTCGAGTGGGGGCAGTAGCGGTGCGATAGCGCACTCCCATGGCATATAGTTGCTGATTCACCACATAAGCCCGGAAAGTAATGGTTTCATCCGAGCTACGCAGGGTGACTTCCCGGCCAGGATACTGGTTGTTCAGTTGAATGGCGCGATCGCCGATCCGCTTAAAGTTTTGGGCCGCCAGCCGATCGCGTAAAGCCTGCAATAGCAGGGTAGGTTGCTGCCGCTGAATCACGGTCAAATTGTCCGTATAGGCGGCTGTAAAGCGCGTAGTGCCGGATTGGGAACTCAGGGTTTGAAAGTTAATCGGACCACTGGCGGTGTTCAGCTTGCGGGTCTCATGGGTTAAAACGCCAGGGGGCATCCAAAACGAAACATTTCCCTGTCGAAAAACAATCAATTGCCAGAATTGGGACTCAGGACTGACGGGAATCGTGGTGTCAGGCGGCCGTTGCAAGCGATTTTCCGACTGCAGACGTCCTTCTTCAAAGAAGGTGTTGAAGTTGGTCTGGGCCAGACGGAACGTTGAAGATTGCGGCGGAGACGTTGGTTGAAGGGAGGGGGAAGAATGGGCGGAAACGGCAAACCCTGCTTGGGGCAGCCAGCCAGTCAGTGCAACTGCAGCCAGTCCCAATACGGGTGCAGCTTGCCAGCGGGGTTTGGGATGGGGCATGACATCTTTCATAAAGGTGTATGGATTTGGGTACAGCTTGTCTTGGTCAGTTTATCCAAAATCTCCTCGGATTTTTGCGATCGCCCTGATTCAATCCGGCGGTTCTGTTACAACTCATCGTCCTATCAGGCTGGCTGGTTGCCCAGCAGAAATGGCAACAGGTTGGACCGCACCAAAACTGGCCGGGATTTCCGCTGGGAGCATTTCTTAAAACAAACCCAAGGGAATTGAACTGGATGCAGGACGGCTGACACAATGATCCCATAGAGCGGGGTCCGCCAATGCCCAATAATCCGCTGTTCTATCCGGTCGCTGGGTTTGCCGAGTCAACTAACCTGCGGGAACAAATTCAGATCGCGTTGGCGATCGCCGATCCAGGTGTGTTGCGATCGCTATTGCACCAGTGTATTCCGCCGGTTATTGCGCCTGACTTGGTTGGCGCTGTCAGCACGGAACTAAGTGTGCCCACGGGGGACCAATGTGCGGCCGATGCCATTTTGCACTTTGAATCCATCCACTGTGTGCTGGCGGAAGCCCAACCAGCCCTGGAAATGCCAACCCAAGGAGGATGGACCAAGGACAGTCGGGAGCTAGCCCGCCTGACCCAACATGAAGCGGAAATGCGGACGCTGGCTCAAAACCTGCCCCTGGCGGCGATCGTTTCCCTGCTGGCGCAGTCTGGCTTCTGCCCGAAGCAAATTGAATCCATCCTATTCCTACCGCGAGAAGCCTGGCACAAGTCCTGGTGGTATGCCCTGGATGAGGAGGGCAACTTTTCCCGACCGTTTCTGCGCCAGATGCGGACCCTGCGCTATGCCGATGGCACCTTCACGGTTCAGTACAAGGACTTTTTTGAACAGAATAAACCCCCCTGTTTTACCAGCCTACCGGAAAAAATCCTGCTGATGGTGCGGGCGGAATTGCAGGAATTTGGCGAAACTTTGAAACAGCTTAACTATCAACGTCAGGCATTGGGAATTCCGCGCGCTATTTTGATTTGCAACACCATCTCGGAACTGGAAGCCCAAGGGTTTATTAGCCAGGGCATCAGTGTCTATCCAGCCACAGAACTGGTACTGCCAACCCGATCCAACTGCGTTCACTGCGCCCGCTGGAACTGTCCCATGAATGGCTCAACCAACTCGCCAGTGGCCCTTTGCTATGGCTTTTTGCCTGGTTAAATCTGGAGTGAGTAAAGGTTATAGACTCGGACTGTAGGGTTTGGTGGGAGAAGGCTTGGCAGAGCAACCGTTGCAGATTGGGGTGATTGGCGGAGGAGCGGCAGGTTTTTTTGGGGCGATCGCGGCGGCGACAACCTATCCCCAGGCCCAGGTGACTCTCCTGGAGGCGGCCCAGCGCCCGTTGGCGAAGGTGCGAATTTCGGGCGGGGGACGCTGTAATGTCACCCATGCCTGTTTTGACCCGGCGTTGCTGGTGCAGCACTATCCCAGGGGCGGCAAAGCCCTGCGGGGTGCGTTCAGCCGGTTTCAGCCCAAGGACACGGTGGCCTGGTTTGCTGGTTATGGGGTGAAACTGAAAACCGAAGCGGATGGCCGCATGTTTCCCGTCACAGACGATTCAGCCACGATCGTCGATTGTTTGCTGCAGGCAGCCAGTGATGCTGGCGTCAATCTGCGGACCCATACGCCCGTCCTGGCCGTGACTCGTCAGGGGGAGCGCTTCTGCTTGACGCTACGCGGTGGCGAAGTTCTGACGGTCGATCGCCTATTGTTGGCTACGGGCAGCAGTCCCCAGGGGTACGCGATCGCTCAAGCGCTGGGGCACCGAATTGAACCGCCGGTTCCTTCGCTGTTTACCTTTCAGGTGACCGATCCGCGCCTACAAGACCTGGCCGGTGTGGCTGTGTCTACTGCCAGTCTGCGGCTGCGTGTGGCAGCGAATCGGCCCCTGGAACAAACCGGCCCGGTTCTGATCACCCATTGGGGGTTGAGTGGTCCGGCCGTGCTGAAATTATCGGCCTGGGGGGCCAGACTGCTGTACGACCATCATTACCAGGCCAGCCTGCGGATTAACTGGGTGCCCCAATCTAAGCCGGATGTGCTGCGACAACACCTGTTAGCGGCCCGGACTCAGATGCCCCGCAAAACCATTGCTGCCAACTGTCTGGTGCCGATTCCCCGTCGTCTATGGGAACGGTTGGTGGCTGCCGCTGACATTGAACCGGAGCAGCGCTGGGCAGAACTGTCCAATCAAAAGCTCAATCGGTTGTTACAGGAGCTGACCCAAGGCGACTATACCGTTAAGGGCAAAGGCGTGTTCAAAGAAGAATTTGTCACCTGTGGCGGTGTCAGGCTGGC
The DNA here is from genome assembly GCA_964494755.1 of uncultured bacterium. Taxonomy (GTDB): domain Bacteria; phylum Cyanobacteriota; class Cyanobacteriia; order Leptolyngbyales; family Leptolyngbyaceae; genus CAZBTL01. The sequence goes on from CAZBTL010000014.1 coordinate 21,674, forward strand.
AGAAATTGACTTCAAAACCATGCAAAGCCGTCGCTGTGCTGGTCTTTACCTGGCTGGAGAAGTGCTGGATATTGATGGCGTGACCGGGGGCTTCAATTTCCAGAGTGCCTGGACGACGGGTTGGCTGGCCGGACAGGCGATCGGTCAATAGCAGGAAAAAGTGCCTGAATGGCGTTTTAGGAGCGCCTGGGCTGCCAGGTGCCATGAAAGCCCAATGGCACAATCTCCGGCAGGCTCAGACGGCAAACTGGCTCACCATCCAACTGGTCCGCTGCATAGATCCAAAGTTCGCTGGTTTCGTTGTTGCCATTGTACACCACTGATAAAATCCAGCCCAGTTCTGGGTCAAGGCCGTCGGGGGCATACAACGGTTCACTGGGATAGCGCCCCTGGCCCCAGGTTGTCGCAGTGATCTGGCCAGTGCGGTGATCAAATCGGGCCAGACCATCAAACACCTCTGAGATCGTATCCGTGCCGCTCTGATGGATGACAAGGTAGGTAGACCGGCAGGGTTGGCCCACTTCCTGGGGGTTGATGACTGGGAATTCACAACTGACCGGTGCTACCTCGGCCCATTGCAGCAGTTTGCCAGCCACCGGATCCAGCCGCAGTTGCCAGAGGGTCGAGCGGGCTGGGGTCTGAATCGTGCCCGTGGCAATTTCCTTCAGCCGCTGGTTGGTCTGAAAGTCGGCATAGCGGGCGATGTGCAGGACGACTGAGCCGTCTGGCAGTTCGTAGCCATTGCCAAAGTGCCACTGATACCACGGCTCTGCTTCCAGGCGGCAGACCAGTTTCAAGCTGTCGCGATCGCAGACCAATATTTGGGTTCCCTGTTCCGGTCGCCAGCACATGGCATCACTGAAGGCTTGCATCTGGCATAAAACCGGCAGTGCTTGAATTTGTACTGGCGGCACACAAAAGACCAGATAGCGGCCAGCCAGGACAAAGTCATGAATCAAAGGCAGACCAGCCAGGGGGATGGTGTTCTGCTGACGAATCTGGCCAGCGGCATCGCAGCGATACAGATTGAGGCGGGCTCCAGCTCCCAGGCTGACTCCGAAATTAAAAATGTCACCCGTGTGGGGATCCCGTTTGGGATGGGCAGAAAAGGGTTTGCCCTGAAGGCCGCCCAGGGAATCCAAGCCAATTGTGTCCAGATTCTCTAGACTAAGGGCGTAGGGGGGACCGCCTTCCCAAAGGGCCAGCAACCGATCAGGTAGGGCCAATACGGATGTATTGGCTGCATGCTTGACCGACTTGCTGAAGCGTTGCCACCAGGGACCGGCAGCCAGACTGCCATAGCCGCCATAGAGGAATCGACCGGCTTGCTGCTCCTCCTGATAGCCGGTGGTTTGCACGTAGCGGTAGACCCCGATCGCCCCAGCTTCGTTAAAGTGGACCGCCAGAATGCCGCCATCGCCATCGAACCAATGGCCGACCCTTTGCCCCGCTCGCGCCAACAGGGCTGGGCCATTGCGGTAAAGGGAGCCCCGTAATCCCGCTGGAATAGCCCCCGCAAGGGTGCGCAGGGGTAAGGGGCCAAACTCCTGAGCCGATTGGAGGACTGCCCTGGCCCAGGCACGGGTTGGTTGGTTGGGGGATTGGGTCAGTACCATAATTCAGTTTCAGTGTGGACAGCTTCCAAGTAGGGGCGATTCCATTGTCAGACAAAAGCCTGCTGCAGCGAGGTTTGCGCCTGCAGTGAGGGCATTTCTCTACTTCTATACTGGACGAAGTCGGCCCAACCTGGCCAAAGTCTCTACTGTAGGCACTACTGGGTTTGCTAAAATAGCTGCGTCGTTCAGTCGGAAGTCATCCTTGAGTCAATCGATAGACATCCCGAAGGTTGATGAGTTTCTCCAGGAATTAGCCACCATCCAGCAGACAGGTTCCAAACGTCTGGCCATCCTGGGTTCGCGGCATGTTCCTATTACTCATCAGAAGTTAATTGAAGTGATGAGCTATGCGTTAGTTCTCGAAGGCAACCAGATTATTACATCGGGCGCCACAGGAACCAACCTGGCTGTCATTCGAGGAGCCATGCGAGCAGAGCCCTCTCTCCTGACGGTCATCTTGCCCCAAAGTCTGGATCGTCAACCGCGTGAGTCTCGGGAGCAGTTGGACCAGGTGATGCATCTGGTGGAAAATCCCAGTAACGACACTCTGTCTCTGGCAGAAGCGAGTGCCCTGTGTAACCAGGAAATCATCTCCCGCTGTCAGCAGTTGATTTGTTTTGCCTTCCACGACAGCAACACGTTGCTGAATACCTGTCGAGAAGCCGAAGATCAGCGGAAGATTGTGACGCTGTTCTATTTCGATTAATTCAATTCGATTCATCCACGGCGATTCATCCACGGCGATTTTAATGCCCTAGTGCAGCGTCAACGCTAGAAATTAGGGTTTGTAGTCAGCGCTTCAGCGCTAAAGCGCCGACTACGAGCCAATAGGTTCACCTTAAAATTAGGGTTTGACAGAACACTGGTCTGAATCTGCTTCCTTATCCATTGGCAACCCGAAAGGAAGGACGGGTTGCCCCTTTGGTTGTGGGTTTCACGAGGGGTGGGATGCCAGCTAAATCGAGAATTTGGGGAATCAGATCTTCCCGTTTTATAGCCATCAGGTGGACACCCTGGCAGGTTTGGCGGGCCAGCTTCACCTGCTCCGCCGCAATCAGCATGCCTTCGTATAAGGGATCCTCGGCCCGTTCTAATCGTTCGATGATTGAGTCGGGGATGTGTACACCCGGCACACAGCGGTTGATAAATTGGGCGTTTTTCGCTGACTTCAGCAAAAAGATGCCAGCCAGGATGGGGCGATCGCAGCCAGCCGCAATTTGGGTCATAAACTTGTCCAGTCGTTCGAAGTCTGTGATTAACTGGCTCTGGAAGAAGCGGGCTCCCGCTTCGACTTTGCGTTCAAACCGCCGCTGCAGTCCCGACCAACTGCCACACTGGGGATCGACTGCGGCTCCAGCAAACAGATCGGTGGTGCCGTCGGTCAGGGGCTTGTCGTTGAAATCCACACCCTGATTCAACTTCGCGATCAATTGCAGCAAGCGAACCGACTCCAACTCAAAGACTGCGCGCGCGGTCGGGTGGTCGCCGGCTTTTACCGGGTCGCCGGTCAGGGCCAGGATATTGCGGATTCCCAGGGCTTGGGCGCCTAGCAGATCAGCCTGCAAGCCAATCGCATTGCGATCGCGGCAGGCCACCTGACAGATCGGTTCAATGCCGTGCTGCAACAAAATAGCGGAAGCAGCCAGCGGGCACATCCGCATGACAGCTCGACTGCCATCCGTAATGTTGACTGCATGAACCCGGCCCTTTAAGCGCTCGGCCATCTGGATCATATGAACTGGATTACCCCCTTTGGGGGGTGCGACCTCAGCCGTGATCAGGAAATGTCCGGCCAGAGCAGCTTCTCGGAAGGAAGGGACAGCAGAGGACGGATGATGGACCGAGTTAATTGGGGTGAGCATTCTATCCAGCGCTTGATTATAGAGGTTGTTTTTAGCGTAGCTGGGATGAAGTAAAAGTAAAATTGCAATCTCATGAACCTTTACAGGATTTTCACTGCAAGTCGCCAACGGTGAAAATTAGGGGGATGCAGTTGTCTGGAACCTGTAGATAGCAAAGACTTTCACAACAAGTCGTTTTAGGCCAGTGGTAGAGAATAGCCTAGAGCCTGTTTGACGCGATTCAAGGTCTGGTTCGCGATCGCCGCAGCTTTGTGCTGGCCTTGCCGCAGCACCGACTCCAGATAACCTGGATCGGCCATAATTTGCTTGTATTTTTGCTGAATCGGCTCCAGGTGGGCAATCACAGTGTCTGCCAGTAAGGGTTTGAACTGTCCCCAGCCCATCTCTCGACATTCGTCTGCCACCGCTTCTCTGGTCTTGCCTGATAGCAGCAGATAAAGGGTCAGCAGGTTGTTACATTCTGGCCGTTCCGGATTGCCAAACTCCAGTCCCCGCACCGGGTCGGTTTTACATTTCTTGATTTTGGTCCGGATCACCTCTGGCGGATCGAGTAAATTAATTCGGCTCAGATCGGACGGATCGGACTTGGACATCTTCTTAGTGCCATCGGTCAAACTCATCACCCGCGCTCCATCAGCCCGAATCAAGGCTTCCGGCGATTTCAGCACAGGTTCCCCTGGTTTGCCAAACTGATGGTTCAAGCGATCCACAATATCGCGGGTCAGTTCCAGATGCTGCTTTTGGTCTTCTCCAACGGGCACCTTATCTGCCTCATAGAGGAGAATATCGGCCGCCATCAACACGGGATAGTCCAGCAGCCCAACGTTAACGTTCTGTCCCTGCTTGACGGCTTTTTCTTTGAACTGGATCATGTCTTCTAGCCAGTTGAGGGGGGTCAAGCAATTGAGCAGCCAGGTGAGTTCGGCATGGGCCGACACATGGGACTGAACAAAAATGGTGGAATCCTGCAGATCAATGCCGCAGGCCAGGTACAAGGCTGCAATCGTATAGGTATCCTGAGCCAGGGTAGCAGGATTGTGAGGAGCGGTAATGGCATGCAGATCCACCACGCAGAAAAAGTTGTCGTACTGACTTTGGATCTCGACCCAGTTGCGGATGGCACCCAGATAGTTGCCCAGATGAAGGTTGCCGGTCGGCTGAACCCCGGAAAGAACCCGCTGTTTTGCCATTGTTCAGGAATCCATTCACTCACTAACTGCAAAGAAATGTAGCCAGGGCAGGAACTCTTGGTTACATTTCGCAAATATCTAATTTTTCATTATGCCCCACTGCCGTCAGAAGCGGCTTTCATATTCCAGAACCGCCCGGTCGTCACCGGAAAAGTTAGTGGAGCCCCGCAACAGGAGTTGGTCGCTGACGCGATAACGCAACGTAAACTGGGCCGGGTCATTGTTGGAGGTGAGTAACTTCAAGACGGAAACCGATAGGGAGGGGGTCAGGTCAAAGCCCACTTCTGCCCCCAGTCCCAACGTGGTGGTGGTGCTACTGTTATTGTCCTGGCGGTTCCGCGATTCCTGCGGCACAAAAGCCGGAAACAGCCGGAACTGGGTCAGCCCCAAAGCATTGGCGAGTAGGAACTGGATATTGGTCAGCAGGGCCGAACCAGCTAGGTTGGCAATTCCCAGCGCGGTATCTCCCCGACCCAGAGTATTAACATAGCTGCCACCAATCAAGGAGACAATTTCACTGGGCGATCGCGGTGGGCTGCTGGTCAGTTGCAGATTGTCGGCCAGTTGGCTAGCGGGTCCGTCAATCCGGGCCTGGACCCGCACAGTTTGCAAGGCACCGAAACCCGTTGCTGTGGAAGGAGTGTCCAGAATTTCTGACGGGTTGGCTGTGGTTGGAGCAGGCTGTCGGGTTACTTCTGGCACAGAAGCCCGCAACCGGATATCCAGGACAGGATCTAACCCCCGTTGTGGTTCAAAGGTGGCGGTTTGAGGATAGCCCCGTTCCAGGAAAAACTGGGTAGTGAACAGGTTGACCTGTCCAGACACTAGGCTGATCGTGCCAGAGGGCTGTAAATCAGTCAGGGGGCCATTAATGCTCAGGTCGCCGGTGGCGACAAAGTTCAGCAAGGGCGGCAGGGTCACCCGCATCCGGTTACCCAGCTTTAATTTCAGGTCCTTAAATGCCAGATTGGCGTCTTGCCCTTGGGGCCCGCTGTCGGCCAGGGACGCGCCACTTTGTTCCGATAGGAGGATTTGGCCCTGTTGTAGCTGAATCAGCCCGCCCAACTCTGGATTGAGCAGGGAGCCGGTGACCACCAAGTTGCCATCAACGCCGCCGCTGTAGATGCCTTTCAGGTTTAAGCGAATGTTATCCATGCTAACGGTCAGCGGCGGTTCTTGCGCTGGATCTATTCGTGCCTGCGGGTTGGCAATGGGAATAAATCCCTTTGCCACGACCGTTCCCTGACTAAACTGTCCCTGCAAGTTTTGCACTTCCGCCCGGTCAAAGTTGAACCGGATTAGCCCTGTTACTCCGGTCAGTGGTTCCGGCAAGGCTCTGGCGGTAAATTTGGCATCCTTCAGGACCACGGTGCCGTTGGCAATTGGCTGTTTGAGCGTTCCCCGCACTTTGATGTCAACCGCACCCTTGCCATTAACCCAGGCCAGTTGATTGGTCAGGACGTTTAGGAAAGCCAGACCATCGTCGCGGACATTGACATCCAGACTGATGCGATCGCTGTCCGGTTTGACTGAGGAAAAGGGCAGTTGGTAAGGCAGGCTACCCAGAATATTGATCGGTTCCGGGCCGCTGATAAAAATGCGGTTGCCAAAATCCAGGCGAGAATTGGCATATCGGAAGGCTCCCTGGGCCTTGTCGATGGCTGTTCCGTTTAAGAAGGCATCGCTGAAGTTGAGTTCTCCCAAAAGTTGGGGGTTTTGCACGGTTCCAGCCAGGGTTGCCGTGGCATTCAGTTTGCCCTCAACATTCAGTGGCAACCTCAGCAACTCTGCCACCGACTCCAGCGGAATATTTTCCATCCGAAACTGACCAGTTTGCTGTTCAGGACCCACTTCGCCTGAGAAGCTGACCACGGACTGATCGGTCTGGAAGCGGAGGGGGAGAACAGACAGGACGCCCTTTTCCAGAGTGCCGATCGCCACCACCTGTTTCGCCTGGTAAGGCCCCCAAACCCAGTTCTGGCCCTGGAAGTTGAAGTTGCCATTGATCCCGGTCTGGGCAGAGGCCGTCAGGCTTAACTCACCACCAAAGGTGCCTTGTAGTTCCGCCAGAGGAGGGATAGGCGCCTCTTTGCGTTTGGCGGCTTCCAGCGCCAACAGTGCTTTAATCTCCGCAATCCGGCGAATTTGATCAAAGATCGGCGCCTCTGGTAGTCCGGCGGGGGTGGTTTGTAAATCGGCTGCCGAACCAAAGGCGGGGGGGCGGATGCCCCGCGAGAAGTCTTCCAGATTAAAGATTTGGGCCAGTTCCAGGACATCCTGCACCTGGGCATCCTGGGTGGCAATTTTGGCTTCCAGCTTCGGGTCGGGTCCCTGATAAGCTGCTTTGCCGCTGATCAGAAAACTGGTCTTGCCCCGGTTCAGGGTGCCATTGCTCAGCGTCGCCACGCCCTGGCTAAACTGGAACTGGCTGCTGAATTTGTCAGCCCGATAGGTGCTGACCGCCGGATTGGCGATCGCCACATTGCCAGTGCCGCTCCAGGTCTGTAAGTTTAAGGCCAGCTTGCCGTCCAATTTGCCGGAGATCGGCACCACCAGCGACAAACCGGGGGGGGACACCTGGGCCAGGGAAATCTGACTCAAATCCACCAGGAACTGATTCCCCTGGACCTGACCACTTGCTATAGCCTCTGCGTTCTGGATGGTGAAACTTTGGGGGCGAAAGGCTGCATCCAGGCTGGCGGCAATCCGATCCTGTTGCCCTGCCACCTCCAGGCTGACGCCCTGATCTAGCCGCACTTGGCCGGTCATCACCGGCTCAAATTCCATTTCGTTGACCTTGAACTGCCGCAGGGCCAGATCGCCAACCACTTTCGGTTTGGTCGGAGTGCCACTCACCCGCCCGTTGAAATCCACCGAGCCCGAGTAGGCGATCACAGACGGAACCGACAGGCCCAATGCTTTCAGGTCAAAGTTGTTGGCCTGCACATTGAGATCCATGCCCGTAATCACAGGCGCACCGGGTCCCTCCAAACGAGCCAGGATTGTCCCATCTAGACTCAAACCGGGAGCCGTGGCATTATCCACCAGCAACTTCTGGCCATCCCACCGCACCTGAGCCGTCAACGGCTGGGAAACCAGGGCCAGACCTTCCGAGAAGCGGGCTTCGCCTTTGGCCTGGACACTGCTGGGGCTAAAGCTGGACAGATTGCCTGTAGCCACAAATCGACCATCAAATTGACCCCGCAGATCGGGAGAAAACGCCTTGAGGGCAATCTGAGAACCATCAACTGTAGCTTGCCAGCGACCATTGGCCACACGAGCATCCAGGTTAACCTGGCCCCCTGCCACGTCGAACCGAGTGTTGCTGAGGGTGGTGACCCCATTGGCCACCAGAATCTCTCCCCTACCGGCATAGGTTGCAGATGGAGCCTGCCAACTGACAAATGTTTTGGGTTGGCTGGCCGTTCCTGTGATCTGAGCCTGGGCATTGACCCGACCAAGCTGCACGGGTAGCGGCTTGCCTCCATTAAACTGTCGAGCAATGGGGTCGGCTGGCGCTTGGTTCACATCAAAGGCGAAGGCCACCTGGGTTCGACTGGGATCAGGCGCCAATTCAATTCGTCCGAACCCTGTAACCTTACCTCCAGATGCCGGTTTGGCTTGGATCTGAGAAAGTTTTAACAGTTGTTGATCAACATTTAACTGAAAGTTGGCGCTGTAGGTTGTCAGCGCAATAGGCCCCAACTGACCGGCTTGGGTACTGCGGACTACCCCACTCAAGACAGGGGTTTCCAGCGGACCGGTCAATTTCAAGTCGGTTTGAATTTCCCCTTTGACGGGGATTGGGGATTGGATGTTGAGGGTAGTCAGGGCAACTGGCACGCTGACGGGTTGGGTGCTGGCCGCCAGATTAAAGCCCGTGACCGGATCGAGCGTGCCACTAACGGTGGCTGCAATCTTGCCGTAATAGCCGCTGGCATTGCTCAGGCGCAGTTGCTGCCCCTGCAAATCCAGGGTTCCCTTGGCCTGGGTAAAGGGTTGGGGCACCTTGTCAATGGCCAAACTGACATCCTTAAACTTGGCAGTGCCGCCTAAAATTGGTAACTTCTGGTTTGGTTTCAGTTGGGCGGAAATGTTGCCTGACACCCGTCCAGCCTGCAGGGTAATTTGGGGCAGGTTCAGCAGACGATCAACTTCTGGAACCGAAAAGTCCTTTGCCTGAATTTTCAGGTCGGTTTCTAACAAGGGGGTTGCGGCTTTGGTGGTTTCTAACTGCCGGGTTTTGCCACTGATCTGGAATGTGCCGCCGGTTTTGGATTGACCCTTCAGGGTGTAGGTAAATTGCTGATTGCGATCGCTGATTTTTAGCTGCCCATTGACCTCAGAAAACGCCACTGGCACTGGTTTCCCCTTGACCCGCGCTTGTGAGACCAGGGTTGCAGTTGCATCTTTAATCTGAACAGAGGCGACGTCTGTCCGAATCGGTGTTTCTTCCTTTTGCGCTTGAATCTGAGTTGACACCCATTGCCCGGAGGGATCCTGCTCTAGAAAGAGGTTAGGTTGGTTGAGGGTGATATCCAGGTTGAGGTTGCGGGTTGCCAGGATTTGCAGCAGGTTGTACCGTACCTCGATCCCCTGTACCGTAACGTGGTCTGGATCGGTTGGGGTTGCGGGTATGGATGACGGCCCTACACGCAGGTTGGTCAGGCCCAACCACTCCAATTGGCCAACTTGAACTGGTCGGTTGAGAGATTGACTCAGGCCCTGTTCAACCATTGCTGGTAGGCGCTTCTGGAGCAAGTTCCAGGCATACCAACTGGCGATAGAACCACCAGCAACTAAACTAATGCCGACTGGTAAAATAACCCGCCTAAACCATCGTCTTGACCGGCGGGGAGTAGATGCATCGAGACCGGAGCCAGGAGTCGGTGATGAGGTCATATTGATAAACCGACGAAGACCTTACGAACGGTTCTATATGGAGCGCTAAAGTAACTATACAGTAAGGATTTTCTTGCGCGAATTTAATCTTGTGACACAGCCGTTGGCATAACCAATAACCGACGTTGCAACAACGAAGCCAACAAACCCAATTGTTACCCCTTCATCCCTTTTCCCTTGACTACCGGCGCTCCACTTCCTCCTGCCGCCGCCCTTCCTTCTGTCCTGCCGCAGAAGGTAAACGGAATCGGTAGAATGGGAGAAATCGTTGAGATGAAAGACAACCTCCATGATTCCTACCGTCATTGAAACTTCTGGTCGCGGCGAGCGTGCCTTTGATATTTATTCCCGACTCTTGAGAGAGCGAATCGTTTTCCTGGGGCAGGCGATCGACGCCGATGTGGCCAATTTGGTTGTCGCCCAGTTGCTGTTTCTGGATGCGGAAGATCCGGAGAAGGACATTTACCTCTACATCAACTCTCCTGGGGGTTCTGTCACAGCGGGGATGGGCATTTTTGATACGATGAAGCATATCCGCCCGGATGTTTCCACCATCTGCGTTGGTTTGGCAGCCAGTATGGGCGCTTTTCTGCTTTGTGCGGGTGCGAAGGGCAAGCGGATGAGTCTGCCCCACTCCCGGATTATGATCCATCAACCTCTGGGTGGGGCGCAGGGACAAGCAACGGACATTGAAATCCAGGCTAAGGAAATCCTGTATCACAAGCGCCGCTTGAATGAAATCCTGGCGGAACAAACGGGTCAGCCACTGGATCGAATTCAGGAAGATACTGAGCGGGATTTCTTCATGTCGGCTGAGGAAGCTAAACAGTATGGCCTGATTGATCAGGTCATCGATCGCCGCCCGGTGTCTAGACCCGTTGCGGTCAATTAGCCTGGATCACTGCGGCGGGAATTGAAACCTGCCTCCTAAGCATTAAGCAAGCCGGAAGGGAGTAAAACAGCCTTCCGGCTTTTTCGCTGTTTTTCAGCAGCAAGACTACAGCGATCCGATCAGGATTGTGAAAGGTTTCCGCAGGAAATCCTTCTCACA
>CAZBTL010000015.1:0-31571 GCA_964494755.1 uncultured bacterium
ATCTTTATTTAATCTCTGTTCCTTGAAAATGAAGGGATGTCCCAAAACTTCCCTTCCTCGCTTCCTGAATAATTTGGATCGAAGGCCGTAGGAATTGGTGAAGTCCACCATCGAATGGAGTGCTTCAGACATGTCTGCTTCTCAGTCGGGAGATCAGGTCAGCCGTCCAGTTGTGCAATCTGATCGGAACTCAGCCGTGACCTTGACCGCTCAGCAGCAGGGCAATTTAACCCGGACAGACACGTTATCGGAAACTGCTTCCAGGGGGAGTCGGCGATCGATCCCTGCCTCGACCTTGGCAACGCAGGCCGAACCGACTGGGAATTGCTGTGAACTACCGATGAGTTGCTTAATTGCAGGGGAAACAACTACAGCCCAGTTGTCGGGTCAGTCGTTATCTTTCCTGGTGGCGGCCCAAGCTTTGCAATGGCCGGGTGACCATGAGTTAGTCATTGCCAGGCGGGTGGAGGAATTTCACGCAGAGCCGCTTTCCCCATTAAGAAGTAGGGACTTGGTTGAACTGATTGGGCTCTTTCAGCAGGCTAATATGGGGGAAATTGAGGCAGATTTACAGCGGTATCTGTCACTGCTCTGCCCGGAACCCTGCTGGGAAGAGGATCCCCTAGAGTTCCTGCGGGAGTTCCTGTAACGGCCGTGCCCGGTTGAAAGCATCTCGCCTGCTCCGGGTGGCGAAGGGTGTCGCAGCGCCAAAGCCTATCTCTCTCGAAGTTTGCCTCCCAGAAAGCTGTCCATGCTTAATGGGGAACCGACTGCGGACTAGAAGGGAATTTCGTCGAAATTAGTTTCTGGTTCCGGTTGGGAGAACACTTGTTTTTCAGAAACCGCATGTTTGATGGGGGCGGATGGCTTGCGGTCGGCTGTATAGGCGCTACTGGACTGGACTGATCCAGTTAGGGGGGCTGTAGAACCTTCCAGGGGAGTGTCGGCCCCAATGGCATGAATGCGTTGAACGGTTAACTCAGCCCGTTTCTCTTTGAAGCCCTCTGGTCGGTCGATGGTGTTCATGCTCAAGCGCCCTTCCAGGATGACGCGATCGCCCACATGATAGCGTTCCTGAATTTCCTGAGCCAGATTGCCCCAGCCCAGCACCTTCAGGGTGGCGGGGGGTTCTTCCGGTCTCAGCCCAGGAAATTGGACCACCATCTCAGTTACGGGAGTTTGGGTATCCGATGTGTATCGTAACTCCGGTTCCTGGATAATGTCCGCCATCAAGATACAGCTGTTCATGGAATGAATGTCCTTGCCAAGGAGAGAGAAAGAAACAAAACCTGGGTAACCAGGAAGTCAATCTATTCTAACAATGGAGCAGCCTCCCAGTGCCTGGGGCATAAACAGCAATCATTCTATCGCGATGCGACGGACCACCGAGCCTGATGCCGCTCAAATGTATTGATTTTCAGTTCTGGCTTCCTCTAATTGTTGTTCCTGATCAACAAACGCTTGCACGCGAATGCGGTAGTCGCGCAAGGTCTCGTCCACCCAGTTGCGGTCCATACTGTTGGCGTAAATGTGGACCAGGGGTTCGCCTGCATCCGGCAAAATCAGCACCCAGTTGTCGCGGTGATGATTGAAGATTTTGACGCCATCCACCAGTTCGATTTGGTCAACTGGATGGGTTTCCACCAGGTGTCGCATGAGGGAGCCTTTGGCGGTCCAGGGGCAGCGAACTGTGTAGGTTTTGTGACAGACACGGGGCAGTTCCGCTCGGATCTGGGCCAGCGATCGCTCGTGGATGGTCAACATTTCAATCATTTTGGCGATGCAGAACATGGCATCAAAGCCGGGATGGAGTTGGGGAAAGATAAAGCCCATTTCACCACTGCCACCCAAAACCACATTGGGATAGTTCTGACAGGCTTCCATTAGGGCGGTGGGATTGGCCTTAGTGCGGATCACTTTACCATCATGGCGATGGGCAATTTGTTCTACCGCACTGGAGGCATGCACCGGCACCACCACGGCACTCCGGGGATAGTGGGCCAGAATCATTTCCACCATCAGAGCGGTCAACAACTCGCCGCGAATTGGACTGCCGGCTTCATCCACCAGGATGAGTTGTTCGCCATTGGCCGACACTTGCACCCCAAAGGTGGCTTTCAGCGCTTCTACGACATGGCCCAATTGGGTCAATAGTTCTTCCCGATCGGTATTGGTCGGTGCAGTTTGGCTCAGGCTGGCATTCAACACCACCGCATCGCAGCCAAATTTAGCCAGCAACTGGGGCAGGACGGCGCCGGAGACGGAGTAGGCATAGTCAATGATCACCTTGGAACTGATGTGGCGGATAGCCTCAATGTTCAGCGATTTTTCAAAGCCTTTGCTGTACAGGTCGATCGCCTGGGTGACATAGGCAACATTGCCAATTTCATGGATTTGGGCCCGCCGGAAATCTTCCTTGAAGTAGGCTCCCTCAATTTTCTTTTCCCGCGCTTTGGAGATGTTAATGCCCTGGTTATCAAAGAACTCAATCAGGATGTGATCAAAGCGATCGGGATGGACACGGACATGGATACCACCAACTACGGACAGGGTAGGAACTACCGAGCGAGCGACAGGAATGGCGGTTGCCTCCAGGTTTTGCACATTCACCCCGACGGACATCAGTCCAGCAATCAGCGATCGCGACACCATGCGGGAAATGCTGCGCTGATCCCGAGACACAGTCACGGAGGCGCCTGGTTTCAGGGTGGAACCGTAGGCTGCGCCCAGTTTGACTGCAAATTCTGGCGTGATATCCACATTAGCCAGTCCAGAGACGCCCCGTTGGCCAAACAGGTTGCGGTAGGCCGTATGACCCCAGATCAAATTAATGTTGAGGGTGGCTCCTGGATCCACCCGCTTGCTGGGCCAAATCCGCACACTGGGACTGACCTGGGCTTCCTCACCAATGGTGGACAAGGGGCCTACGACCGCACCTTCCAGTACATGGGCCCGCCGGTCTACCCGAGTGCCTCGGGCAATCACACAGGCCCGCAGGTGAACCTCTTCGCCAATAATGGCCCCATTCCAGATGATGGGTCGCTTCAGATCCGCATCCGGCCCCACGGTCACGTTATCCCCAATTACGGTGCCAGCGTCGATTTGAACCCGGGCGCCAATCCGGCAGTTGCTGCCAATCAACACTGGGGGCTCAATCCGCGCGCTGGGATCAATGTAAGTGTTTTGGCCTACCCAATACCCCGGCGATCTCTGCTCATAGGCAATCGACAGTTTCACCTTTTGCAATAGGGCATCATATTGGGCTTCCCGGTAAGTATCGAGATGACCCACATCGCACCAGTAGCCCTCGGCTACATAGCCATACATCGGCTCACCTTTCTCCAGCAAAAGGGGGAACAGGTCTTTGGAAAAATCACTTTCCTGGTTGACTGGCAAATAGTCCAGCACTTCCGGTTCCAGGATGTAAATGCCGGTATTGACCGTGTCAGAAAACACTTCACTGGTGGAGGGTTTTTCCAGAAAGCGACTGATGCGCTGTTCCTCATCCGTAATCACCACGCCAAATTCAATTGGATTGGGAACCCGGGTCAGAATCAGGGTGGCTTTGGATTGAACCCGATGATGAAATTGTAGGGCTGCTGACAGATCAAAATCGGTGATGCTGTCGCCACTGATGACTAGAAAGGTTCCGTCCAAGAGTTCGGCAATGTTCTTGACACACCCTGCTGTTCCTAAGGGTTGGTCCTCTTCTACGGCGTAGGTCATCTGCACCCCAAAGTCGCTGCCATCCTGAAAGTAGTCGCGCATGACATCTGGCAGGTAATGGAGGGTGGCAATCACCTCATAAATTTGATGGCGTCTGAGCAGATTAATGATGTGTTCAGCGATCGGGCGGTTCAACACCGGAACCATAGGTTTCGGGATGTCACAGGTCAGGGGGCGGAGTCGGGTTCCAGAACCACCTGCCATTAGAACTGCTCGCATAATGTTTCTATCCTCTTCAGAATCAACCCACAGTCGCTTCCAGGGTGTCTGTCTTTAAGACGGCCTTAACCCTGACTATAGGCACTTTTCGAGCGAACGGTGGCCGACTTAACAATTGTTTTCTCCGCTCTCTGGATGATTGTTTCTGCCCTGTTAGGCCAGGCCAATTTCACTAGCCAGCGTCGATCCGTCAGACTTAAGAATAATGTTGTCAAACCGCCCAAGCGAGTGAGTAGGATAGAACTGAGAAAGAAGATGGCGATCGCCCGGAAAATTTAGCATATTCCTGCTTGCTAAACCAATGGCCTAGCCTCTACTGTGTCTTCATCTGCTTCTAGTCAGTTTTCAGCGAACCGAGGTTATTTCAATGACGCTAATTGGCTGGTTACTTGCAATTGCTTATATTGCTGGAGCCTGGAAGTTTTGGACCGGCTTCAAGCGCACGAACTTCAGTGAAGGACGCCTCTATTTAACCTTGTTGTGGCCGGTTCTGGTGTTCAACAAGTCCTATCGTCAGAACTTCACCAAAGCCCTGAAAGGGTAACTCAGATCTTGCATCATTCTCAAGAAGACGTATTTCCAGCATTTCTGACGATATCCTTGCCCCGCCCTGAACTAAAAGTTCGGGCTAATAGCGGCAAGTCCACTGAAGTAGACTGGAAAACCCAAGTTGTGGATCGTCAGTCCGTTTAAACGGACTTAGTTCTGTTAGCCCGCAATTCATTGCAAGGGCGGTTTGTTGCGAGAGGTGCAAGATCTCAGGTAAGCATGGTAGAGAGGTGGAAGGGATGGCTGTCGCGCATCCAGTGCAGGCCATGCCACCGTTCCGTCGATTGACGTTGCACACATGGGACTGGGATGACAAAAAAGCGGGATTCCGATCCCCAATCGGCTTTTGCTTCCAGCAGTTATTTCGCAGCTCTGAACCAACCCCAAGATTGGCAAGAGCACATTGCTGCGGTTGCCCTTCGGTTTAATCGGGAATATCAAGGCAAGCTGCCGGAGCTTCCGACAGAGGTGCAAGACCTGCCGATTTACCAGGAGTGGAAGGCAGGCCTGTTGCAGGACAAATTAACCAGTCCCTTTTGGGAACTGGCCAAGCCCCAGAAGAATCAACGCTGTCTGGACATCGGCTGTGGGGTCAGTTTTTTGCTCTATTCCTGGCGGGAGTGGGATGCCTTTTTCTATGGTCAGGAAATCAGCACCGCTGCCAGAGACATTCTCCAGGCTCGGGGACCCCAACTGAATTCCAAGCTATTTAAAGGTGTCAAGCTGGCACCGGCCCATCAACTGGATTACGAGGCTAACCAGTTTGATTTGGTGATTGCCACCTGTGTCAGTTGCTACTATCCCATTGCTTACTGGATGGAGGTCATGACCGCCGTCAAGCGGGTGCTTAAACCGGGGGGCTATTTTGTCTTCGATGTCCTGAATCCAGAGGCGCCACTGGCAGAAAACTGGGCCATTCTGGAAACCTATCTGGGGGCGGAGGTGTCGTTAGCGGCGATCGCCGACTGGGAGACAGCCATTAAAACCGCAACCGGAAGGAGCGTCAAAAAGCAGAACGGGGAGCTTTTTTCCCTTTACAAAGTTAGTTTTTAAGCCGATTGCGGCTGTCTGATGCAGGTTTTCTCCAGTTCATCCAGGTACGGTGATAATTTCTGTGCTGGAATTGGTTGGCTGTGCTACAACCATTGCGTAGTTTCCGTGTACTGGATGTGAAACGGCCTGCCTCCGCGCATCAACTGCCTCCTAAATCCCCAGGCGGTTCCAAGGTTCACCGCAGACCGCCAAAACCCGCCACCGTTTCTCAGTTGGTGCAACGGCGTCAGCGTCGGCTACGACAGTTGGCCGCCATGTTTTTGGTCGGCTTTTTGGTGGGTTCCAGCTTTGGCGTGCTGATCGCCCTGGTGCAGCAGCAAGTGTATGGCCAGATAGCAAAGGAGAGAACAGGCTGGACGGGCCAACCGCATCAAACTCAATTGGCCGCCAATGGTAGACCCGTTCTTTCTCCTTTACCGCAGGCCAAGGAAGTCTGGGAGTGCGAGGTGGTGGTTATTGGGGGCTCCCTGGGTGGAGTTGCAGCCGCTTCCCACGCCATGAAGTCGGGGGCTACCACCTGCTTGATCGAATTGGCCCCCTGGTTGGGAGGTCAGGTCAGTTCCCAAGGCGTTTCGGCCTTAGATGAATCCCACCTGGCGATCAGGAGTGAAAGTCTGTCCGAGAGTTGGTTGGAGTTTAAACGGCTGATCAAACGCCAAAAAGTAGAGGTGCCGGAATGGACAGGCCTGCCATCCCCGCAGGAGGTAGCGGATCTGAACAGTTGCTGGGTTGGGCGGCTGTGTTTTTTGCCGCGGGCTGGTGAGGCCGCCGCTCGGCAACTGTTGGAACTATCGGCCAAGCAAGCACCCGCCAGTCGCTGGCAAACCAGTGTGGCCTTTAAAGGAGCAGAGTTTAACGCCACCGGCAAAGAGGTCACTGCGATCTATGCAGTACGCCGAATCCCAAAGGATCCGGGATATGTGCCCCTGGGCCGTTTATCGAAAGAATTGCCCAAGTGGTATGCCTGGTCCGAGGATGACACTTATCAGAAGGTGCCGCTGCGCCTTCAGGCTCCGGCTGGTAAGCGGATGCTGGTGATTGATGCCACAGATACCGCTGAACTGGTGGGCTGGGCAGGTATTCCTTATCGACTAGGGGCGGACTCGCAAGCTACCACCGGCGAACAAAATGCCCCCAAAATCACCAATCCTTCCTGTACCCAGGCCTTTACCTACCCCTTTGTGCTGGCTATCCATGATGATCGCGGCAGGGGGGCAAAGGAACTAGTCGCAGTCAAGCCTGATCTGTCTCGCCAGGAACATCGACGCGCCTTCCATATGGAAGGATTTCCCATGTTTGAGGGCAAGGGATTTTTCAACTATCGCCGGATTGTCAGCACCACCATGAATGATCCCTTTGTGGGCACTGCTGCACCCGGAGATATGACCCTGGTGAATTGGAACCAGGGCAATGACTGGGGGGTGATGAACCCACCGCTGATTTTGTCAGAGCGGCAACTGGAACAGTCTGGTCAACGGCAAAACTGGCAGGGTGGCCTTTCGACCGTTGCTCTGCGCCATGCCGAAAATCATGCCTTGCTCTTTGCCCAGTGGTTATTAGAAACCAAACAAGATGCCGATTTTCCCCTGGCTTTTTTGTCGGGAGTTGCCTCACCAATGGGGACGGTTTCGGGTTTGAGCATGATTCCGTATTTCCGGGAAGGTCGCCGGATTGTAGGCCGACCCGCCTATGGTCAGCGTGAGTTTTTGTTGCGAGAATCCGACTTGCGGTTGGATATGTCTGGCGCCAGGGATTTTCATGCCACTTCCGTGGGCAGCACCCATTATGCGATCGATATTCACGGCTGCCGCGATCGCAATGGTGGCCCTTCCTGGGAGGCGACGAGTGCGCCGGTGAAGGAAGCATCCGTGCGTCCGTTTCAAATTCCCCTGGAAAGCTTGATTCCCGTAGGGGTAGAAAATGTTTTGATTGGTGGCAAGGGCATTGCGGTTTCCCACATTGCTAATGCGGTGACCCGTATCCATCATGGCGAATGGACTATTGGCGCGGCGGCGGGTGCCACAGCTGGTTGGCTGACCCAAAAGGCCCCTGCCACGATGGCTCCCTCCGGAATTATTGCAGGTCGAAAAATGGCTGAGCTACAGGACCATTTGACCAGTCAGGGGCTGCGCCCGGAGTGGTAATCCTGGCCACGGTCAAACCTTCTGGGGGCTTAAAGGAGATATATGTAGGATTCTGGGCCTAAACCGACAGTCGGCGGTGGGTTGCCAGGCGGCAATTCCTACAGGCGGAACTTTTAAGGTTGCTGAGCCATCTAGAGAGTAGGTCATTCCCCAGCAGATGTAACCAAGGGGAATCATTCCAACCCATTCCAGGTAGTGACAATCGTTTTCGCTGGAATGAGGCACGGTAGCTGAATCAGAAAGCCTGATAGTAAAGTCTTTCGCGATCAAGTCTGATTAGACTGCCGTGCGAATTGCAGTAGGACTGTTTGCCAGATAGGTCTTTCCGCTAATGGTTGCGGGAAGGCCTGGCTGTCAGTCGTCTGTGGAACCAGGGTGCAACTGTGAACGAAGAGAGCGAACGCTGCTCTAACCAATTCTTCAACCTTTTGGAAGTCAGTATCTATGAAAAGAGATTCCCGTTCCCTGTTGTTTTTCCTGGCGCGATCGCTGCCTGCGGGTCTGGCGGCTGTGACGATGGTTCCGGCCACTGCCATGGCGGAGTCACAACCTGCACCTGCATCTACCAGCCCCACTCCAGCGGTTACCGTGGTGACAACCCCAGCGGTTGTCAGTACGCCGACTCCCAGTCCAGCCGTGGTCAGTGAGACAACCGCAACCACCCCGGTGGCGACTGCCTCTCCAGCGACACCTGCGATCGTCCCTGCTAATTCAGGGCAACCCATCCCTGCTGGGACGCCTGCTGCGCTGCCGGTTGTCCCAGCCCCACCGCCAGTCACTCCTGCTGTGACCGCTAATGCCAATCCGGTCATGACAGCCAGCCCCGTGGTTTACTTAGGGGGACTGCCGGTGCAGGGCAATGGTTCGATTGGCAATCCAATGCTTGGGGCATATCCGATGGGCGGCGGAGTTCCCATTGCCTATCCCTATCCAGCGCCAGTTGCAGGCATGTATCCGGGATCGGCCACCCCCTATGGCGCGTTGGCGCCTTCGGTGTATCCAGTGAGCAACCCCTCCCAGTCTCCTGCGGGCCTGTCGGTTCAGGTAACGACTTCAGTTGGGTTGCCCAATCAATCTGCCTATCCGGTAACGAATCCGGCTCCGGCCCTATATCCCGTCACGGTGCCGGTGCAACAACTGGCCTACCCAGGGGTTGCCTCACCAAGCTTCTATCCGATGCCGGTTTATCCGGCTGGCAATGCTGGGGCTGTGGTGTATCCTACTCCCAGTCCGGCTTCTGTCACCTATCCAGACAGTAGTTATTCCAGTGGGGTTGGGGTGCCCGTTCTGCCGGTTGTCAGTTCCAATACTACCTCCCTCAGCAACAGCGCCTGGTTGCAAAAATTGCTGGAAGCCAATCGTCTATACCGCAGTGGCCAGATAACGGCTGCTGAACAAGCCTATCAGGAGGTGCGCAATTTACTGTCGGCGGGAACGGTGACGCCGGTGACAAATGGACCGATTGTCGATGCCAGACTGTTACCGACAGAGGCCCAACTCCTGTGGCAACAGGTGTCCAATACATCGCTACAGAAGCCGAGTCGGCAAACCCTGCGGACGCTGCAATCGTTGGTGAGAAAATATCCCCAATTCGTTCCGGCCTACACCCAGTTGGCTCGAACGTTGGCGGCAACAGGCCGTCGCAGTGACGCCTTAGCGCTCCTCGATCAGGCGATCGCCCGCTATCCCGACCAGGCTGATTTGATTCGTAGTCAGGTAGAAACCCTAAAACAGGCTAACCGTTGGTCTGATGCGGCCCTGGCGGCCCTCCAGTTTGTAGTCAAAAATCCTAACAGCTCGGCAGCATCGGAATTCCGAACCCTGGCGGAGCAGTTGACCCAACAGGCTCAAACGACGACTCCAACGACGACTCAATCCAGCTCAGCTCGCAGCGCAGTTTTGGGCAGTGTGCTCAGGGGTGGGCTGGACTATCTAGTAACCGGGCAGGCATCGGGTCCGTTGGGAGCCTTACAGAGTATCTTGGGTATGGTGCGAGCCTTGAACCCTCGCTAGCCTGCCTACTCTGTCCAGTACGGTTACAACTAACCAGCGAATCCCATCATGAGTATAGATTCGCTGGTTATAGCAGAGCTATCCTATTGATGAACCTACTGGTTAACCTGCTTGCCCCAATTGGTGTCTGAGTTGCCGCAACATAGTGCTGGTGCCTTGCTGAAAGGCTTGCTCAACTAAGCGGGGAATTATTTCTGTAATGGGCACATCAGGAAAGATCAGGCTAGTTGCTGATTCCTGGTATTCCCCGTTCCGCAAGAGATTGATGGTTAGTTTACTGCTTTCGTAAATCCAGACTTCTGGCACTTGTAGAACAGCGTAGGCTTCCAGTGTGGTCTTCGAGGTAACATCGGCTTCAATTGCCAGATCGGGTGGGGGATCTTGCTCCATGTTCATCCGTAGAAGCCCACGTACCTGTTCTGCATTTTGGATGTAAAAACAGGTATCTGGTTCTAACCCGGCCTTTTTGGCTTTTTTAAATGTGGTGGAACCAAAGTCTTCCCATGACCGACCTTGGGCATCCAGTAGCGCTTTGACAATATCGGCAATAATGCGATTCGGTCTTTCATGGGCTGGCAACGGCGACATGATTTCTAGCGTTCCATTGCAATAGTTCATCCGGGGAATCAGGCGGTTTTCGCCTAATTCTGCCAACAGACTTTCATACTGCTCCCAGGTAACCCCTGAAATCAGCACATGGCTACCGGGAGACAGCTCAATCGTTTGGAGCGGGAGAGCAACTGTCATAGGCTGACTGCAATGCTGGGCAGGATTTTAGATAGCCTGAATCCATTCTTTTACTTCATAGCTGGTCCAGATGCCGTTTTGCCAGTAGGGGTCTGATTCAACTAATTGACGGACTGTGGCTTCATCCGCTGCTTCGTAGAGGCCAAAGCACTGACTCAGGTCTTTGGTGGGACCAATGGTAATCAGAACGCCAGCTTGCTTTTGCTGGGCCAGACCGTCTAGATGGGCCTGTCGGTGGGGTGCTCGTTTTTCCAGCACATTGTCGCAATAACTGGCCCACAGAACGTATTTAGTCATGGTCTTTCTCGTCTTGCTGGTGGATTGGTTAATCAGGATGTCTCTTTGCAATCTTGGCTGATGGGGATAAAGATCAAACAGGTGTGGGTGACAGGCGCCGCCGTTAGGGGGTGGGGTGACGACAACTCATGGGCTAGCTCCGAAGCTCCACATGGAATTTGTCGATCAGCACATCCCGAACTTTTTGATGCACTGGCTCGATATCTTCATCGGTCAGGGTGCGATCGCCCGCCCGGTAAATCAGCCGAAATGCCAGACTGCGCTGTCCTTCTGGTACATTCTTGCCCCGATATTCATCAAACAGTTCTACCGATTCCAGCAGTGAGCCGCCAGCTTTGGTAATGGCTCGTTCGATTTCGGCCACAGCGTATTGGCTGGAGATGAAAAAGGCAATGTCGCGATCGGAGGCAGGATAGGCGGAAAAGGGCTGAAACACCGGAACCATTAATTCTTCCCGGTCCAACTGGTCCAGCAGCACATCTAAATTCAGTTCGAAGCCGTAGACTTCATCTGGCAATCCTCGCTCCTGCCGCAGTTGGGGATGCAACTGGCCAAAGGTGCCCAGACGGGTACCGGATGCCCAGAGTGAGGCGGTTCGACCGGGATGGAGCCGACTGTCCCGACGGTCAGGTTGGTATTCAATCGAGAGACCAAGCCGTTGTAAGGCGCTGTCCAATAGGCCTTTGGCTTCATACCAGGTAAGTGGTTGCTCCCGTCCAGCCCGTACCCACTTGCCCTGGGACGGATCACCACCGATGATGCCCGCGATCGCCTCGGCTTCACTCAGTCCGTCTTCCTCAGACCAGAAAACCCGCCCGATTTCCATCGCATTCAAGGGGCCATTACCCTGTTCCAGGTTGTACTGGAAGGCATCAATCAGGCCCGACAGCAGATCGGTCCGAAGGGCGGAGTAATCAGGAAATAGGGGGTTCGTCAATACAATCTGCCGGTCCAGCCCCGGTTTAACTAGAGAGTAATGCAACACCTCTGTCAGACCGACCGCCCGAAATGCTTCCCGGATCTTGCGGGTCCATTCCTGTTCAAAGGACAGGTAACCGGGTTCTGTTTTTTCCGGTAGGGTATCGCAGAACTGGTTGTAGCCATAAACCCTGGCAATTTCTTCGATTAAGTCGATCTCCCGCTCCAAATCTCGATAGCGGTAGGGGGGCACCGTTACGATCCAGGTTAGATCTTTGTTGGGGGGAGTAACATCACACCCCAGCGCCTTCAGAATCTGTTCTACTTCGGCGGGTTGCAGGTCGCCAATATCGTCGCCCCGGTTAACCGGCCCCAGAATTTGATTAATCCGTTCCAGCCGGAGCTCAATGGAGCGGGTTAGTTTACCGGTCCGGACATCCGCCACCGACTGAGCCACAATCTGACCACCCGCCAGTTCCAAAATCAGGCCCAAGGCTCGCCGACAGGCATATTCCAGTTCAGCCTCGTTCACTCCCCGTTCAAATCGAGCCGATGCTTCCGTCCGTAAGCCTTGAGAACGGGCCGATCGCCGAATCACAGCGGAATCAAACAGGGCCGCCTCCAGCAACAGATTTTGGGTTGCATCACCCACCTCAGTGGTTTCGCCGCCCATCACCCCAGCCAAGGCCACGGGAACTTCGTTGGCTGTAATTAACAAGGCCAGATCAGTCAGGGAACGCTCCTGGCCATCCAGAGTTTGCAGCGACTCCCCAGCCTGGGCCAGCCGGACCCCAATTTCTAATCCATCCGATGCGCCACCCACGGCCACTAAGCGATCTCGATCAAAGGCATGCAGCGGTTGCCCCCACTCCAACAGGATGTAGTTGGTGATGTCCACCACATTGTTAATAGGCCGAATCCCGGATGCCTGTAGCCGCTGTTGTAACCAGTTGGGCGAGGGAGCAATGGTGACGCCGGTAATGACCGTACCGATGTAGGTAGAGCAAGCCTGGGGGGCTGCAACTTTAAGGGTTAGTTGGCTGGCATCCGCCTTGGTGGTGAATTCAGGGGCTGGCGGTAGTCGCAGCGGAACTCCTGTCAAGGCCGCTACTTCGCGCGCGATTCCCACTAGGCTGAGGGCATCTGCCCGGTTGGCGGTAGAAGTCAGGTCCAGAATCACATCATCCAAGCCCAACAGTGGCCGCACATCACTGCCCAGCGGCAGGTCCGGGTCATTAAACTGATGAATCCCTTCGGATTCCTTGGCCAAACCCAGTTCCGCCAGAGAACAGATCATGCCAGCTGACGCCACGCCCCGTAACTTGGCGGGTTTAATTTTCAAATCCACATTGGGCAGATAGGTGCCTGGTGTGGCGACTGGCACCAACAAACCGGTTTGGACATTCGCTGCACCGCAGACAATGGTCGAGAGCTCGCCACGACCCAGATCGACCTGACAGACCCGCAACTTGTCCGCATTGGGGTGGGGCTGGCAGTCCACTACTTTACCAACCACTACGCCATCGGCCCAGGTTCGTCGATCTTCAATCTCTTCTACCTCGAATCCCGCCATGGTCAGCATGTCGGCCAACTCTTCCGGAGATAGGGCAATGTCAACCAGTTCTCGCAGCCAGTTCAGAGAAATACGCATGTCCTGCTTGCTAACCTAAAACTCACGCCAGCTTGACTATTCTATCGTCGAGGGGGACCTGCTCAGAGCGGCAGCGCTTTCCGATGGGTGGCTTTCCTGATCAGGGACAAATTGTCGGAAGAGTGGAAGTAAGCCAGGTCCATCTTGGGTTGCTCCAGTCGCGCCAATTGTCCTGTTACATCCGTTGAAGCAAATGGGCACACTGGGAGGGCAAGGGTGTAATTTTGAGAAAGGTGAAATTGCGTGGATTCATGCACACTCATCAATCCTTTAAGCCCAAGCTCCGTAAGTTTAGCAAGTCTTCAAGGGATTTCCAGCAGGAATCACACCCCAGTTCGGCTTGTCTACCTTGATAATAAGACTAGGGTCTACTGCCCCAGTAGTCACTGCCCCGTAGTCATCATTGAAAGCGAGTAAGGCTACATGAGCTACTGCTTGAATCCAAGTTGTTCCCAGCCCAACAACCCGAGCGACGGCGAGGTTTGTCACTCTTGCGGCGCGAAGTTATTGTTGCGCGATCGCTACCGGGTCATTCAGACCTTGGGACAAGGGGGATTTGGAGCTACCTTCCTGGCGATCGATGAACAACTGCCCGGCAAACCCAATTGTGTGATCAAGCAACTCCGCCCAACTGCCACAGCGCCCCACGTTCTGGACATGGCGCGGGAGCTGTTCCAACGGGAAGCAGAAACCCTCGGTAAAATTGGCAATCACCCCCAAGTTCCTCGACTACTGGACTATTTTGAAGCCAATCAAGAATTTTATCTGGTTCAGGAATATGTTAGCGGTTCCACTCTGCAACAGGAGATCAAAAAATCGGGTCCCCTCAGTGAGGCTGGGGTAAAGCACTTCTTGAGCGAAATCCTGCCGGTTCTGGACTATATCCACAACAACCGAGTGATTCACCGCGACATTAAACCGGCAAACGTCATTCGTCGCGCTCAAGATGGACGGCTGGTTCTAATTGACTTTGGGGCAGTGAAGTATCAGAATCCCCAACAAACCGCCAGCGCTTCAGAACAAACGGCCTTTACCTCCTATGCCATTGGCACACCGGGCTTTGCTCCCCCGGAGCAAATGGCGATGCGCCCCGTCCCCGCCAGCGACATCTATGCCTTGGGGGTCACCTGCATTTATCTCCTGACGGGCAAAGCGCCCAAAGACATGGACTACGACCCGGCCACGGGTGAACTGATGTGGCAAAAGTATGTTCATGTCAGCGATCATTTTGCCAGCGTTTTACAAAAAATGCTGGAGGTGTCTGTCCGTCATCGGTATCAGTCCGCCAACGAAATTTTCCGAGCCCTGGACCTGGAACCTTATCTGGATAGTCTGGAAAAGAGCATGACTCGGACTCCCAGCAATGCCACCCGACGCGTCAAAGACCATCGTTATGACTCGGACCCCAGCGGCAATCCTGCCTCACCTGCAGCTCGGGCCGCCATGGCGATTCGAGCCCGGCATCTCAAATCGGAAGCAACCAGCCTGCAAACCGGGCCCTTGCGGAGTCGGGTCTTTGATTCCCGTTCCTCGGCTAACGGGGCCTTAAAAACCCGAGATTCTGCTGGCCGCAGCCGCGAATTTACTGGCGAAAAGACGTCACCAGCGGTGCGGCTGGATGAAGATGGGTTGCAAGGCTACTATGGCAAAGGCAAGCGGGACTTCGCCAGTTACGATCTAAACTCCCTCAACTTGCCTCGGGCGAATTTGTCAGACGCGGTGTTTCACCAAGCTAATTTGAGCCGGATTAACCTGCAGGGCGCCAATCTGGTCAATACCAATTTTGGTCGGGCTAACCTAAGTCGGGCCAATTTGCGGGATGCTGTACTGATCAAAGCCTATTTCAGCAACGCTGATCTGGAGGGGGCGGATTTACGGGGGGCGGATCTGAGTTCGGCCTATTTGCTTAACGCAAATCTGCGCGGGGCTAACCTTTGTGGGGCTAACCTGACCGGCGCCAAATTGACCGAGGAACAACTGGCTATGGCCCGCACCAACTGGATGACCGTTCGTCCCAGTGGGAAACGGGGCATGTGGTAATGGTCAGGGAATGGAAGGTGGTCGCCTGAGGATTGAGTCGCTCTGAACGCCTGGCTGGCAGCGTCAATGGCAGGCTGAGATCTCCGCGTTGAAATCAGATGCCGATCAAAGTATCCAGTCAGCAGTGGATTTCCACCTGAACGGGAATGACAGCAGGGCACTCTATTGGGTTGCAAGTTCCTAACCATCAATACTTGTTGCTAAACCCGGTTGCGATAGACCGTTCTCCGTTTATCTGCGAGACAATGGTAGCAGAGGGAACAGAGGGTCGTGGATCAATCACGGGTTGTTGTTGGAATCGTATTCCTGCGGAGGTGAAGGGTAATGTTGCATACCTACCTCATGCCTGACGGCTTACTCTATCTGCTAGTCAAACTTTTGGTGCTGGTAATCACGCTCCTGGTCTGGTGGACGGTCACATCCCTGCCAGCGACTTGAAGGATCACTATTCTATTCGGATGACCAGGTTCTTCCAGGCTGGATGATCTTGCTTCCATAGAGGGAAGGGATGCTCCTTTTCAATTGCCTGTAGGGGGGTGGTATGGGCAGTCGTGGCAACGTTGCAGGTGGGGCAGTAGGGTGGCGATCGCTTGTCATTGGGGTTCTGGCGGCAGGTCTGGCGGGTGAAGGGGCGATGGCTCAGACCTGGCAGGGGGGCGTTTTGGCTGGCACTTCCCGCTTGGCCGAAGTAGTCCCTGGGCAACCAGCCGATCTGGCGACTCTGGCAGATGGGTTGTATCAATGGTGTAGCCAACCGGCACCGGCAAAATTGGATGGTGCAGGCGTATGTCTGGTGTTTCGCAAGAGTGGCTCGCTGATTGAAGGCTATTATGGCTATCCCCATTCCGATCGCTTCATTTGTCTACGTGGCACAGCCAAGCATGATCGGATTCAGGGACAGGCTCTGGTGCTTTCCTGGCCAGGCGAAGAATGGCCAACTATCCCCAAAGGCAGTTTCCAGTGGGATGAGGAAGGCCATCTAACGCTGGCTGAGGGGCGTGTTCTGCGGCAGTCCGGCAACGGGGGCGAACGTCTGACCTGGATTCAGTTTGGCAAGGCTAGTTTGACCCTCAGCGGCTTCTATGCCTATCGCCAACCCCGCATGCGGCCAGCTTCAGAGTTGTGTGACTTTTCACAACTTGTAGCCAAACCGGCGCAGTAGGTCTTTGCGAGCGGTAACCTCTTCTGGCCCTTCCACCCCTTTAGGAGAAAATCCATCTACTACTCCCAAAATCCCTCTTCCCTGGGCGGTTTCAGCCACAATCACCTCCACCGGATTGGCGGTGGCGCAATAGATGGTGCAAACTTCTGGACATTGCTTGATGCCGTTCAGGAAGTTAATGGGAAAGGCTTCTCGCATGACGATGATGAAGCTGTGTCCCGCTGCTACAGTCTGGGCATTGGCGATCGCCACCTCCTGCAGGGCCGAATCATTGCCAGCCACCCGGATTAAACAGGGACCAGATGCTTCGCAAAAAGCCAGCCCAAACTTGACCTGGGCAGATGTGCCGACCAGGATCTCGTACAGGTCTTCCACGGTCTTGATGAAGTGGGTTTGGCCCAGAATCAGGTTACATCCCTCTGGAATGGTGAGGGGAATTGCTTTGAGTTCCATGGCGCTGACGCCCTCCCATGATCAACGAATTGGTGTGACCGGATGCCCCTATTGTTGTCGGTCTTGCCAACCTCAAGGCAACGACGATACATTTCCTAACGGTTGGGCGGTCTGATGGCTGTGGGTTTCCTCCCCTGCCATCTGGCGGGAACCGGATCTGCCAGCAACCGATTATTCGCCAACGAACGGCGTTCCCCAAAATTTCCAGTTCTCTTTGTTAAAGGGCGATCGCCATTTGTAGATCAGCGCTGACTCCAGCCGTTGGCGTTGGCGGGTGGCCGCTGGTGCATCCGACCAGAAGGCAATGCCCAGGGTGGTGGGCAGGTTGCTCTGGTAGTGGGCCTGCTGGTAGTTCAGCAGGTAGCGCTTGCAATCATGTTCGCCTTTCCAGCGTTGATTGGACTTCACTGTTTCCCCCACATACAGCAGCAGTGGCAAGGCGTAGTCAATGACAAAATAGAGGGCGGATACCCCCGCATCCTCGGCTTTCCAACGCCAGAAATTGGTATTTTGCTGGGGCAGATCAAAGGGATCCATTTGCCCTGGCTCACAGGGGCCGCTTACCGACTTGTTGCTGCTGCCCTCAAACAGGCTGCCCTGGTGTTCAATGGGTTGGCGTCGCACTTGCTGCTGAAACTCAAAGATGCGATGTTTCCAGGCTTGCAATGCGGCCGGAGTCATCGTGAGGGGAGTGGTGGGCTCAGTCAGGTAGGTGCCGCCCACATCGGCGACGGAAAATAATGAGGGTTGTTCGATGTAGGGCTTCATCCTGTTTCTCCAGGTCAGACCAGACTGGCGATCGCAGCAAACCGCAGTTACGATAACACGCCAAACGGAGAGTGCACTTGTTGTCGGCAACCTTCCTGTCTTCCTTTTGACTGTGGTACAATAGAGGACTGCTGCTTAGAATTATTAAAGGAATAGACAGGACCCATGGCTTTGCTGCAAGAGCGCAAACACGAGATTATTGCTGACTATCAGCGGCATGAAACGGATACTGGATCGGCTGATGTGCAGGTGGCGATGTTGACTGAGCGGATCAATCGGCTGAGTGAGCATCTGAAAAGTAATAAGAAAGACCACTCTTCGCGTCATGGTCTACTTAAGATGATTGGCTTGCGTAAACGGCTGTTGTCTTACATCCAGGCAGAGGATCGGGAACGCTATAAGGCATTGATTGGTCGCTTGGGCATTCGCGGTTAGGGGCGCGCTAGCTATGTCCCGTAAGTCGAAAAAAGGTTCAGGCGGCGATCGCAAAATCGGTTCTGCCAAGGAAACAACTGCGAAATCGGACTGGTTGCCGTTTGAGCCGACCCCCAATCGGAAGAAATCCACCGCTCCAGCCACGCCAGCTTCAGGTCCGTCAACCGAGGCCGGTTCCCCCAGTCATGCTGCTGCCAAAGACACCGTAGCAAAGGCGAAGGGTGAACAGGTGGCCACCTCGACAAAGACCGACCGGCAAGCCGCAGCAGTACCAGAGGTGGTGAGTCGCCGTATGGGTCGGCGGATGGCTTTTTTCAGCGGCATTCCGACTGCTTTGGGAGTTTCGACCTTTCTAATTAGCTATGTGATTTTTACCCAGCACTGGTTTAAGTTACCCCATATCGCTGTGGTTTTGGTGAGTATGGGATTTTTTGGTCTGGGTGTGTTGGGGTTGAGTTATGGCGTGTTGTCTGCCTCCTGGGATGAAACCCAGTTGGGTTCCTGGCATGGACTGGAACAGATTGGCACTAATTTTGGACGCCTGACTCACTCCTGGCGGATGCTGCGTCAGAATAAAGAAGATACCTAACGGGTTGGGGCCTGCACGACAACCTGTCTGAACCGGCGATATGTGTGTGGTTTCTGCTCAGGGATGCATTCGCAGGAACCAGAGTCGGCAATTTTCAGGCTTAGTAGCAGGATGCCAACCCTTGCACTCTACAACCGACGACAGGAATAACACCATGATTGTGGTCATGAAAGTTGGCGCTCCTGAGCCCGAAATTGACCGTTTGACCAATGAGTTTTCTGCTTGGGGTCTGACACCCGAAAAAATTGTTGGCAAACACAAAGTTGTCATTGGTCTGGTGGGTGATACAGCCGAGATGGATGCTCTGCAAATTCAGGAAATCAGCCCCTGGATTGAGCAAGTGTTGCGGGTGGAGCAGCCGTTTAAGCGGGCCAGTCGGGAATATCGCCACGGGGAACCCAGCGAGGTGGTGATTTCGACCCCGAGTGGTCCGGTGGTCTTTGGTCAGCATCACCCTCTGGTGGTGGTGGCGGGTCCCTGTTCGGTTGAAAATGAGGAAATGATCATTGCCGTCGCGCAGCGGGTTAAGGCGGCAGGAGCCAAATTTTTGCGGGGTGGCGCATTCAAGCCCCGCACCTCTCCCTATGCGTTCCAGGGGCATGGTGAAAGTGCGCTGGCCCTGTTGGCGGCTGCCCGTGAGGTTACGGGTTTGGGGATTATTACAGAATTGATGGATGCGGCGGATCTGGAATCCCTGGCGGAGGTTGCCGATGTGATTCAAGTTGGAGCCCGCAATATGCAGAACTTCTCACTGTTGAAGAAGGTCGGGGCTCAGGAGAAACCCATTCTGCTGAAGCGGGGTATGTCTGCCACGATTGAGGAATGGTTGATGGCGGCGGAATATATTATGGCGGCGGGAAATCCCAATGTCATTCTCTGTGAGAGAGGAATTCGCACCTTCGATCGCCAGTACACGCGCAATACACTAGACCTCTCTGCTGTTCCAGTGTTGCGATCGCTGACTCACCTGCCTATCATGATTGACCCCAGTCACGGGACAGGGTGGGCCTCTCTGGTGCCCTCGATGGCGATGGCTTCCATTGCAGCCGGGGCTGACTCTTTGATGATTGAAGTTCACCCCAATCCGTCTAAGGCTTTGTCGGATGGCCCCCAATCCCTGACGCCCGATCGCTTCGATCAGTTAATGCAGGAACTGTCGGTAGTTGGCAAAGCAATGGGTCGCTGGTCGGCGGAACTGCCCACTCTGGCAGCGGTTTAAGTCTCTATTTTCAAGCCTGCTGATGACAAAGGGATGTTCAACGCGGCGTCCCTTTGTTGATTTGAAACGGACTGTGCCTATGTCAGCTTTTACCCTGCGTCCAGCCGCCGCCGCCGATTTGCCGCGGATTGTTAACTTGAGTCGCCTGGCCTTTGCCCCCTTACGGACGGAGGTGGAAGTTGAGCAGGACTGGTTCGATGGCAGCCTAGATGTGCCGGGGCATCAATTTTTTTTAGCCGTAGAAGCAACCACGGGCGAGGTGGTAGGTAGCTATGCCCAACTAGCGTTGCAACTCAGCCTGACCTCCCAACTTTTCCCCACGATGGGCATCGCTGCGGTGGCAGTTGCTCCCCACTGGCGGGGCCAGGGAATCGCCCGCTACATGATGGAACATGCGGTGAAAATGGCTCGCGATCGCCAAATTGCTCTGATGATGCTCTATCCCTTTCAGCACGGGTTCTATCGCAAACTGGGCTGGGCTTGGGTGGGGCGATCGCATCAGTACCGGGTTTCCACGCGCCATTTGCCTCTCTATCCGGAGCGAACCCGGATGCTTCCCTATGACCCTGGTCGGGATGCGGATGGTCTGCGGTCCAGTTATGACCGGGCCTGTTTACAACAGAACGGCTGGCTACACCGACCTGATTGGCAGTGGACAGGACGACTGAAACCAGCAAAAGGTAAAGAGATCTACTGTTATCGGGAAGCAGCAGATATCGAAGGATATCTGATCCTGCAACTCACCCAACTTCAGAACCCGCGATCGACGCTAGCTGTGGTTGTCCAGGAGTGGGTAGCATTGACGGCCAGGGCCTATCGGGGGCTGTTGGGTTTTCTGGCTGGCTGGCGCGATCAGGCGCCGACGGTGATTTGGAACACCTATCCGGACGATCCCTTTCCATCGCTGTTGCAGGAACAGCAACGCGATCCATCCCTGATTACCCCCCCCTTTGAATTTGGCTTGACCCATGCCTTTGGCGAAATTGGCGGTGGCTTTATGTGGCGCCTAGCCGATATCCCAGCCGCCTTTCAGCGGCGCCCTGTTCAACCCACACCCCCTTTTCAAATTGGATTTCAGATTACAGATCCAGTACCGGACCCAACCCTCCCCACGCCCTACACTTTGACGGTTGAATTTATCAATGGCCAGATGCAGTCTTTAAACCAGCCAGCTACAACAGTGCTCCACCTTTCTACCAGTCATCTGACCCAACTGTTTTCTGGCTTCAGACGGGCAACAGAACTTTTGTGGACCGGCGAGATCGAGTTGGAAGGGGATGTCACGTTGCTGTCTTACCTGGATGCTGCTTGGCACACCAGAGCCCCCTTTTGTTGGGACTTCTTCTGAATGGCTATCAGCGGTCAGCGGTCAGCGTCTAGCCAATGGCAAGAGTGAGCCGAAATTAATGAAGCGGCAAAGTGGCTCACAGCTTCCATCGTTGATGTCGAGCTGTGTAAATGATCCTGTCCGACCACTGACTTGCCGGTGGTTCCAAGGTTAGCTGACAACTGTCGGTCCCATCTCAGGGATCGGTGTGCTGTAATGCTTCTTTTTCTAGCTCCAACTGTAACTGCAACTCTTTGAGTGCGGCTAATTGTTGTTCCACACTTTTCAGAACCTGGTTCAGGGCGGGCAGGATGCTGAGTTGATCCGGTGTCACCATGGGATAAAAGCGCGTGCGGTTACGAATTTCATTCACCTTTTGTTGGAGTTCCTGGGCAATGCCCAATGCATCCCGACTCAAGGTTGACAACTGTTGTTGTTGATAAAACTTCAGGGCGGCTCCCCGTAAAACTTGTAGGGTGGCTTCTTCACCAAAGTTGCCGGGCATCACTCGCAGGCGCAGCAGTAGTCGCTGCTTTTGATACAGGCGCTCAATTTCGGCTTGCTTGGCTTCCTGTACGGGCAGTAGGGGCAGGTGGGTCAACCGCTTCAGCTCATTGATGACGCCCTGCAACTGATTCAAGGAGAGGTTTTCCAAGACGGATTGCAGCACGCCGTTCTGGCTCCACAGAATGCGACCGTGATCGGCTTGGCGTTCCAGATAAAGTCGGCCAATTCCTCCCAATAGCAGGCGGGCCATCAGTTCGGATAACAGTTTGGCAGGCGATAAGTTGGCCAGTTGTTCCACTGGATCTGAGAGGTGGGTGGCTTCAACCTGCAGCACCGGTAAGGACTCTCCCGGTACCGGAATTTGGCTGGGCAGTTCGGGTGGGGGAATGGCTTCCTCTGCCAGTAGTAGGGTTTCTTTTAATGCGGCGGCTTCGGCAGGTTGGGCGGGAGGCGGGAGGTCGGGCTGTTTGGCTGCCGCCTGAGCCGGGATGGGAGTTAATTCTGCTTCCTGGGTTGAAGGTAGAGGCTGAATGCTAGTTTGGTGGGCTTCCAGGAAGCTGTCTACGGTTCCATTTGGCTCTGGTTCAGGAAGGATTTCCGGAGCCCGCAGGATCATTTCTTTTTCCAGAAGCTCGGCGGGACTGTCCACCAGTAGGGTTGGGCGGGCTGCCTGATCGGAGTCTAGATGGGCCTTGGTGGATGGTTCTCTGGTGGGGGCGGGGGGGGAGACGTCACCATGTGGGTGGTCGCTTGAGGGCGTCGACGTTTGAGCTGGAGGCCTGTTGCTGGGACGCTTGCTGGGTTGAGTTCGGCTGCCGGAGTAATTCAGGTAGGCGGTTAGGACTGCATGGTGAACTTCTGAGGCCAGGGTTTGGGGCACCAGGGAACAATTCATGAAAGCCAAAATCCGCCGCACATAGTCCAGCGCTGCTGTATCTTCCAGGTTCACCATACCGAGTTTCAATCGGCTACCTTCCAGCGCCAGCGGTAATACCTGATGATACAGGCATGCTTCAAAGGGCAGGATGCTGTCGATTAAGCGAAACGCTTGGTCAGAGTCAATATCAGCAGTCCAGTTAACGTTGGCTTTGGCTGAACCAGCCGGGAATTCAGGTGGTGTACCTCCGGATTGAGCCGAATCCGAATTTCGAGACACCATAAAGGTTGAGTAGAGCAGATTTGATTACTATCCTAGCCTGCTCCTTTCAAAAAGATTTGGAAAAAATATTTGAAATCCTGTATTGTTATTGCGTTTTGTGTCCTAGCCAGGCGATGACCAACTCTGGCTGGTTTCGGGTGGCAAACACTCGGACTGCATGGTAATTGATCTTTTCCCGCAGTCGATAGACCTGTTTAACCGGAATTCCCAGGGACTGGGCGATCGCTTCCTGGGATTGGCCCTGCAAATAATAGTGCAGCCATTCAGCCGCCATGGGACCCAGTTTTTCGGTGAGATAGGCGGCGAACTGTTGCACCACTGCCTGCCGCAGTTCCTGCAACTCTTCCTCCGATTGGATTTCCTGATATTGGGCGATCGCCTGGGTATCCAGCAAGCTGAGAGGACCCTCCGATTCATCGGGGGCAATTTCTTCGGAGACCAGACGAATAAAGTCCTTCGCCGGTACCTGGGTCATGCCGCCTCGCTGACTGCGGCGCAGGTAATTGACAAAGCGGTAGGCCAGCAGGGGTTGGTTGCGGATGGGGCGTAGACAGTATTCCTCTAAGCTGGACAGCAGCAGTGCGTTTCGCAAGCGCGGTTCGCGGGTGCATTGGGCAATCCACTGGGTTTGCTGTTGCATGTAGGTGTCGTTCTGCAACAGTTCCTGGATCACTTCCTGGAGCACATCCACCACCGACCGCTGGCGATCACGGGAGAGGGAAATCCAGGTGCGAATTTTGTTTCGGATCAGAAACAGGCTGCTGAGACGCTGGATCAGGCTTTTATAAGCCCGTTCTGGGGCCACATCCAAATACCGTTGACAGAGAATGCGATAGCGATAGTCCATCGCCTGTTGGGCAATGCGCTGTTGCTCCGGTGACAGTTGATTCAGGCGCGCTGGGTTTTCTCCGAGCAACCATTGCACGATGCTGGTCTGGCTGTCCGGTTTTTGATTGGGCAATTCTGCCTGTAGCCGCGATCGCCATTGTTGCTCGAATTCTTCAGCCAAAACCATGTGTTTCAACATCATGAAGTGGTCGGTCTGACGGTCTGACCCATTGCTTTCCAGAGTCGGTCTGACGCTGCGATGCCGTGGTCCAAACAGGGAACTGATTCAGCCCACGGATTCTGAGCTGTAAGGGGCTTTCCAGTTGCAAAATCATTGCCTCAGGCTTTAATTCAGAACATTTTGCCCTTTTAGCATTGTACTGACCCACCCTTCGCCTGAAAATTCTTTAACCGACTGGGATACTCGAACCATTAGCCAGTAGTCGGTCTGGGTCAAAGTGTGTCAGGATCAGGTGTCCCTCCAGCACTCGCCTCTATGTCAATTCAACTGTCTGCCCTTACCCAGCCATTTTTGGGATCTGAATTTGCCACGGTGTCCGCCAGTGCCCGAGTGGTGATTCTACCCATTCCCTACGAAGCAACTACTACCTATCGCCGGGGCTGTGAAAACGGACCGGCTGCCATCCTGGACGCATCCCAACAGGTGGAAGTCTATGACGATGAGTTGGATCAGGAGGTCTATTCGGTAGGCGTTTGGACCCATCCGGCGATCGCCGATACCCGCAATGGCCCGGTTTCAACCGAAACCATGTTGCAAACCGTTCAGACCACCCTGCAGGACCTGATTGCGGCGGATAAATTTGTGATTTCCCTGGGGGGTGAGCACAGCATTACAGCCGCCGTTGTGGCCGCCTACCAGCAAGCCTATGCCGACGAACCATTCACCGTTGTGCAAATCGATGCCCACGGTGATCTCCGCCATGAGTATGAGGGGTCGATTTATAACCATGCCTGTGTCATGCGGCGGGTCGTAGATATGGGCCTGCCCACCTTGCAAATTGGCATCCGCAGCATCTGTAAGGAAGAAGCAGACCTGATTCGGGTGCGAAACCTGGCCGTCATTCGAGCCAGGGAAATTGCCTTGCAGCCCGATTGGATGGAACGGGCCTGGAGTCAAATTCCGACCCAGAAAGTATTTCTGACCATCGATCTGGATGGCATCGATCCCACGCTGATTCCAGGGGTGGGTACTCCCGAACCGGGTGGGCTTAACTGGTATTCCCTGCTGACCTTTTTGCAGCCCATCTTTACTCACCACCAGGTGATTGGCTGTGATGTGATGGAACTGGCGCCAGTTAGGGATTCAGTGGTTTCCGAGTTCACGGCTGCCAAATTGGTCTATAAACTAATTGGATACCAGGCTGTGGCCAGTGGTTGGCTGGCGCAGCCCTGAACCGCAGTGCTATTTTAGATGGATCCTGTCCGCCGCTCAGATAGCCTATCCTTAACAGCTTCGGCAATGCATCCGCTTCTCACCCAGCAGGACGATACTCATGGAAACTACGGGAACTCCGATTGGCAGCTACGCTCCAGATTTTGAGTTGCCAGGCACCGATGGTTTGGTGCATCATCTGGCTCGATATTTGACCAAGTATCGGGCTGTGGGTGTGGTGTTCATGTGTAATCACTGTCCCTATGTGCGGCTTTATCTGGAACGGTTAAAGCAGTTGCAGGCGGACTTTCAGGATCAGGGCTTTACCCTGATTGGCATCAATCCCAACGATGCTGAGCGGTTTCCCGAGGATAGTTTTGACCAGATGAAGACGTTTGCGGCGGCTAATCAGCTAAATTTCCCTTACTTGCGGGATGTGACCCAGGATGTGGCCAGTAGTTTTGGGGCGGAGACGACGCCGCAGGTCTTTCTCCTGAACCAGGAAGGGGTGCTGTGCTATCGGGGGCGGATTGATGATAATCCGAATGATCCTGGGGCTGTGACTTTGCCCTATTTGCAATGGGCGATCGCCCAGGTTTTGCAGGGCCAAGCTGTGACTCAGGCGGTGACCGATGCGATTGGTTGCTCCGTCAAGTGGCGTGCCTGACCTGCTTTATGCTTGCTTCTTTTTCGCCTGACAGTTGCCAGGTTAGTGCTATCTTAGGTGGGAGATAAATGCTATGGAATCAATCGTCACTAAATGGGACTGACATATCGGCGGGTATTGCTCAAGCTTAGCGGTGAAGCGCTGATGGGCTCTCTTTCCTATGGCATCGATCCGGACATTGTCCAGGAGATTGCGCAGGAAGTGGCGAGTGTTGTAGCCGAAGGAGTTCAGGTTGCGATTGTGGTGGGTGGTGGCAACATTTTCCGCGGGGTTAAGGGGTCTGCGGCTGGCATGGACCGGGCAACGGCCGATTACATTGGTATGATTGCGACGGTAATGAATGCCATGACGTTACAGGATGCATTGGAGCGCAGTGGTGTTCCCACTCGGGTGCAAACTGCGATCGCCATGCAGGAAGTGGCCGAACCTTACATTCGTCGCCGCGCCATCCGCCATCTGGAAAAAAAGCGCGTGGTTATTTTTGGGGCTGGTTCGGGGAATCCCTTCTTCACAACGGATACGACTGCCGCCCTGCGAGCCGCTGAAATTGGGGCCGATGTGGTTTTCAAGGCCACCAAGGTAGACGGGGTTTATGATGCCGATCCCCATAAAAATCCTAATGCCCGGCGCTATCAGACGTTGAACTACGGACATATCCTGACCCAAGACTTACGGGTGATGGACAGTACCGCGATCGCCTTATGCAAGGATAATAATATCCCCATCATTGTCTTTGACCTTTCAGTGAAGGGAAATATTCGTCGAGCTGTGATGGGCGAACAGATTGGAACGCTTGTCGGAGGTTGCTGTGAAGTTAGCTGATGTTGAAGACCATATGAGCAAATCCGTTGAAGCTACTCAACGGGCATTTAATACTATTCGCACGGGGCGCGCCAATGCAGCGCTTCTCGACAAAGTCTTGGTGGAATATTACGGCACTCCAACCCCCCTCAAATCACTGGCTAATATCAGTACGCCGGATGCTACCACGATTACTATTCAGCCCTACGATCGCAGTTCCTTGAGCCTGATTGAAAAAGCCATTTCCCTGTCCGATTTGGGGCTGACTCCAAATAATGATGGCTCGATGATCCGTTTGAATATTCCTCCCCTGACCAGCGATCGCCGCAAGGAATTGGGCAAATTGGCCGCCAAATATGCTGAAGAAGGCAAGGTTTCCATCCGCAATGTCCGGCGAGATGCCATTGAATCAGTCCGTAAACAGGAGAAAAGTGGCGAAGTGTCAGAGGATGAAACTCGCGATCTGCAGGACAAGATTCAGAAACTGACGGATAAATACATTGCCAAGGTTGAAGGTCTGTTAGCTGACAAGGAGAAAGAAATCATGACGGTTTAGTTGTCAGTTTTAGGATCTTTCTCCTTCAATTGCCGTGCCGATTTTCAACTCGTCAGCAGCCTGCATGAAGCTTGTCAGGCAATGTCATCCGGTTGAATCAGTGCGGCATTCTTGTTGAAAAAGTGGGATGGGTTGTGGCGTCTACTCATTGCTTTCTGGTTGAGCTGAGTTGCGGATTCCACATCTGGAATCGGGGATGAAACATGAACAAATTGCTGCTTTGTCCTTGGTTAACCCCCATTCCCGAGCCAGCCCAAGTCACGAGGTGACTAACCGTTTGCGGAGGGAGTCGGCCCGTCGCTTTGCGGTGCCATTATTGGGGTCGATCTGCAGCGCCTGATCGTAGGCTTCCAGGGCTTGGCTGGTCAGTTGCTTTTTCTCGTAGGCATGACCCAGGTTGTTCAGCGCCGTGACATAGCTAGGATTCAACTTCAGGGCTTCCTTGTATTGGCGGATGGCCAAGTCAAATTGCTCTTGGGCAAAGTAGGCAAACCCCAATGCGTTATACACCAGCGCACTTTCCGCTTCTGGCAAATCCTCTGCTTTGAGCGCCCGCTGAAATAAATCGGCTGCTTGGACAAACAGCTTTTTATTTAAGTAAATGCTGCCTAGCTCAAAGTACTCCTGGGCGGTTCCTTTTTCCTTGGTCAGTTTATTTTGCAGTTTTGTCAGGGTGCTTTCAGTTTTGCGGGTTCTGAAAATTTGACGGAATACGACAAAACTGGCGGCCAAAAGGAGCACCAGCAATAAGGAAATGTAAACCAGCGGTAACGAGTTGTCCATCATGGATTACGGCTAAACAACGGTAACTAAAAGAGTTGCTTATCTACTCAACCAACTTACCGTACCGGTGACGCTGTTTGCCACCTTTTCCAACCGGGGCTCACCGTCTGCTTTCCTATTCCTTTACAATGTGTTAAGGATTTGCGGGAATGTGGATATTAGAATGCGTGTCGCAATTGTTGGTGCAGGGTTAGCCGGTTTGGCTGCAGCAGTGGAGCTGGTTGATGCCGGCCACGAAGTAGAGATTTTTGAGGCCCGTCCGTTTGTCGGTGGCAAGGTGGGCAGTTGGGTTGATCGCGACGGCAACCATGTCGAAATGGGTCTGCATGTATTTTTCAACAACTATGCCAACCTGTTTCAGTTGATGAAAAAGGTGGGGGCCTATGACTATCTTTTGCCGAAGGAGCATGTCCACACCTTCATCAACCGGGGTGGACAGAAGGATGCCCTGGATTTCCGGTTTCCCATCGGTGCGCCTTTTCATGGCCTGAAAGCCTTTTTTACAACCGGGCAGCTAACGGTTCAGGACAAGCTGCAAAACGCCATCGCCCTGGGCACCAGTCCCATTGTTGCTGGCTTGCTCAATTACGATGGGGCCATGAAGTCGATCCGAGCCTTAGATGGCATCAGCTTTGCCGACTGGTTTCGTCAGCATGGCGGATCGCAAAACAGCCTGAAGCGCATGTGGGATGCGATCGCTCTGGCTCTGGGCTTTCTGGACACCGAGCACATTTCTGCCCGCTGTATGCTCACCATCTTTATGATGTTTGCGGCCAAAACGGAAGCCTCTCGCTTGAATATGCTGGCCGGTTCTCCCGCCGAATATTTGCACCGGCCCATTGTGGACTATATTCAGGCCAAAGGGGGAAGCATCCACACCCGCCGCCAGACCCGGCGCATCCTGTTCGAAGGGCAGGGAACCGATACGCGGGTAACCGGGTTGGTGGTTGCCAATGGGGAAGCGGAAGAGATTGTGACCGCGGATGCCTATCTGGCTGCCTGCGATGTACCAGGAATTCAGCGCCTGTTGCCGCCAGAGTGGCGCAGCATGAAGGAGTTTGACAACATCTATAAGCTGGAAGCGGTGCCGGTGGCGACGGTGCAACTGCGGTTTGACGGTTGGGTGACGGAACTGAACGACCCTCAGGCCCACCAGAATTTGAGCCAGGCTGCTGGCATCGACAACTTGCTGTATAGCACCGATGCCGACTTCTCCTGTTTTGCCGACCTGGCCCTGACCAGTCCTAAAGACTACTATCGAGAAGGGCAGGGGTCTCTCTTACAGCTGGTTTTGACTCCCGGTGATCCCTTTATCAAACTGAGTAATGAGGAAATTGTCCAACACACCCTGAAGCAGGTGCATGACCTGTTTCCCTCGGCTCGGGAATTAACGCTGACCTGGTCCAGTGTGGTCAAACTGGCTCAGTCGCTGTATCGGGAGGCTCCAGGCATGGATCCCTATCGTCCACCTCAGAAAACGCCAGTCTCGCAGTTCTTCCTGGCTGGCAGCTACACGCAGCAAGACTATATCGATAGTATGGAAGGAGCCA
The DNA here is from genome assembly GCA_964494755.1 of uncultured bacterium. GTDB lineage: Bacteria > Cyanobacteriota > Cyanobacteriia > Leptolyngbyales > Leptolyngbyaceae > CAZBTL01. Next base: position 29,555 of record CAZBTL010000015.1, read on the forward strand.
CTATTTCCGGCAAACAGGCAGCGGCGGCTATTCTGGAACCTACTGGCTATAAGGTTCAGGGAACTGGATTGTTTAAGTATTGACCAACTGGGGGGTGGCGTTGGCCGTCGGCATCTCCGAGGGCCATTGTCAACCAACGGTTTAGCAGTTGACTGCGATTCCTGGTGGGGCAACTGTTGCTGATGTTGGGTTGCTTCCCTTCCTCCGCCTAACTCTTTTCCTCTTACCGATCTTTAATTCCTGACCTATGTCTGATTGGCTGGAACACACGGTTCAAATTGAAGTGGATGTACCCATTGATCTGGTCTGGCGACTTTGGTCCGATCTGGAGCAAATGCCTCGCTGGATGAAGTGGATTGATTCGGTTCACCTGCTGGAAGACAATCCGGAACTGTCTCGTTGGACACTGAAGTCGGGAGGATTTGAGTTTAGCTGGTTGTCCCGCACCCTAAAAGTGGTGCCACACCAACTGCTGCAGTGGGAGTCAGTGGATGGGTTGCCGAACCAGGGCGCTATCCGCTTTTACGATCGCGGGGAGCAGGGCAGCATTGTCAAACTGACTGTTTCCTATGCCATTCCCGGTATCCTGGGTCAGTTGTTTGACAAGCTGATCCTGGGGCGGATTATCGAAAGTACGCTGCAGGCTGACCTGAACCGATTTCGAGAGTATGCCCTGCAAGCAAACATACAGGGATAGCGATCGCACCTTCCTCTCCCATGCCAAGAACCAGCGGTCTCGAACCCAGCAACTTTTCCGCACCTACTTTGAAATGACCGATGATCCAGACGATAGGCTGGCCGAGTTGGGTGATACTTTGCAGCGGACTACCCTGGCCTCGCCTCGCAGCAAGGCTCCCCTGGAGTCACAGGCTGGCTTGCAGGTCAGTATGCAGCACCGATAATATTCGCGCCTTTATTCATCGATCCTTTAGAATCAAGGATGTCAGTAGCTCCGATGGGTATTCGGGTCTTTAAGGGCAGCCCGTTCTTTAAAGGGTAAGGACTCATTCTATGTTCCAGCGCTTGCTTGTCTGCACTGACTTTACAGATGGGTTGAATCGGCTCACCCACTTTGTTCCCAGCCTGGCCAAAGCTGGGATTCAGCACATCACCTTTTTCCACAGTGTGCCTTTGTGGGAAAGTGGCGAGATTCCCCGCGTGGATACGGAAAAAATTGAGGCTGCCCGTCAGCAGTTGACTGTTGCCCTCAGCGATCGCCCGGCTGACATTGACGTCCAGGTAGAAGTTAGCAGTGGCCGGCCCCTTGATCTGATTCTGCAAACCGCTGTCCGTCATCAATCTGATTTGATTTTGGTTGGCATTTCGTCTCGAAACCTCCTAACGAACACGCTGTTTGGCAATACCACCGTGGAGTTGCACGGGCGGACCACCATTCCGTTGATGATTCTGCGGCCCCAACTCATTTCTGCCTTTACCGCAGAAGAACTGGACTTGCGATGTCAGCATCTGTTCCGCAATTGGCTGTTGCCCTACGATGGCACTGAGCCGTCCAAGTTTATGGTCAACCGGATCAAGCAACTGGCCCAGAACCGTCCACCGGGTGTGCTGGAGAAATGTTCGGTCTGTTGGGTAGTGGAAGATGTGAGTCGAGAGGCAGTTTTGCAGGATGCCCAGCGACAGACCGCCGAAAAAGCATTGGTTGCAGTGAAAGCGGAGTTAGAGGCCTGCGGTATCCAGACTGAGACTGCAGTTCGTCAAGGCAATCCAGTGGTTGAAGTTCTGGAAGCGGCTTCCATGGATGATGTTAGCGCGATCGCCCTGTCGTCGCGCCTGCCCAACAAACTAGTAGACTGGTCAACCCCCCACTTCGCTGTGGAACTCCTGCGTCGCAGTTGGCACCCCCTGATCTATTTCCCCGGTCAGCGCTAAAGGCTGTCGTGCTTGCGAATTTCAAAAACAGGTCTTAATCAAAAACAAGCCTCAAATTGAAATTCATTAATCTGGCAACCCAAAAAGCTGCTTGTAATCGACTGTCAAGAGTTGGCTGGGGATATCT
>CAZBTL010000016.1:0-18175 GCA_964494755.1 uncultured bacterium
TCCCCCAGGCGTTGCACGGGCGGAATCAGGGTGCGTTCTCGCCACCAACTCCGCCACTGCACCTGAGCCGATAGCTCAAATTCGCTCACCAGACACTGCACCACTCCGGCATACCACTGCTCTGCTGACTCAACCGACTTGCCAATTTCCTGCAGATTGACCATGGCACAGGCCGTACCTGCCTGCCGCAATCGGGCGGCCGTCTGAAATAACAGGCTGGTCTTACCCATCTGACGCGAATTCAAGACATAACAAAACTCACCGGCTTGCAAATTCTGAAACAATTGTTCATCTGCCTGACGGTGCACATAACTGGCATCATTGGGTGGCAGCCCCCCTCCAGCCGCATGATATTCCATGGCTCATTCCTACAAGACTTGACAAAAATAGTCACGATACAACTGGCAACGCGGCGATACCTGATTCCCCTGATACTCAATCAACCCCATACTGTGCAGTTTGAACTTCAAGCCCGGATTCAGAGACACAGGCTCCGATGCCGTCACCACCTGCTTCATTGCTGCCCCTAGATCAGCATCCCGATGCAGCACATCCCAGTGCCGTCGCAGGTGGGCGCCGTAGATACCAGCGTCGGTGGCAGCGGCCTGCACCACCTGCTCCAGGGTGATATTTCCCTGCGCTATTTGATACAGAGCCAGCCGCACCAGATAGGGATGCCCGCCCACCAGCGATCTCAGCGCCGTGACAGCCTGACCGTTGCCTGTCGCTCTCGCTCCATTTCCCCAGTTCAGCCCATGCCGCTGGGCCAGTTCCTGCATTTGCTCCTGGGTAAACTCCGGCAGTGTCACGGGCACCCCGACATTAAAGGGCGACTGATTCACATCCAGTTGGGCATACTCCTCGGTGGAGTGGGCAATCACCAGCCGCAGTTTGGCCCAGAGCTTTTGCCATTTGCCCCGTTCATGCCAACTGCGCAGCAAGGTCAGAAAGTCTGGTGCTGTCTTTTCGTAGGGAAACACCCGATCCACATCGTCGATGCCCAGTACCAGGCTGCCCTCCATCTGCGGTAACAGATACTCCTCAAAGTAAGCCGTACAGTTCTGATTGTGACTGACCAAACCACTTTCCCAGTAGTCTGACAGACGGTTCTCTAACCCCAATTGCCGGGTGACAGCCCTGCACAAGCCTCTCAAAAACGATTCCAGGTGCTCAAACTGACTGCGCTCCAGTTCCACCAGATCCCAGGACACCGTCTGTGCCCCCTGTTCTGCCGTATGAGCCAGAACCCGTGTGATTAAAGACGTTTTGCCCAATTGTCGGGCAGCCTTAATGCGAATCAGGGCTCCGGGTTTTAGCACCGCCTCATCACAGCGAGATTCAACCGGAGGCCGCTCCACATAAAACTGGGACTCAAGTGGCACCGCCCCTTCTGGTTCCTCCATTTCAATCGCCCGACCTTTGGCAAACCGGGAATCCACCCAATCCGGTTGCCATTGTTGAAACAGGTCAATCAAGTCCCAACGATAGGAAAAGTATTCCCCAGCCTGATTGGCCAGCCCAAACTTCTTGCAGATGGCAGACAGGTGCTTGCTAATCGTGGAGGGATGATATCCCCATTTGTGGGCAATTTCGCCACAGGTCATGCCCGCCAAAATTGAGCGGAGTACCTTTTTTTGCTTGGGGGTCAGCTCTTCTAGTACGGCGTTAAAGGTGGCTGGATTCATAGCGACTGATTCTCACGAAACGCAGATCCAATGGGCAGTTTCTGATCTAGTTGATGCCTCTGGTCTGAGGCCTATTCACTCCATCACTCAAGCAGCACCCCGAAACCAGGTAGCTTAGATTTACAAGTTTTCAGCGGCTCAATCCGGATAAAGCTCGGGAAGGCTGGGAACAGGGGAACCTGGTTGACCCTGCAGATCTCCCGATATCTGGTTTTAGCCGATTCAACGGTTAACTCATCAGCTGTGAGCTTTTTTTCACATATCTCTTCATGAGGTAGCGCTGGGTGGTTAAGCTTTCATGATTGAGCCGCCGCTCTCTCTTCATTGATGCCCTCGGTCAAAGAATTGAATGAGGTCTCAACTACGTTAGAAATTCTTTTCACACTTTCCTGTTGCCAGACAAGCTCATGTCAATCTGAAAGCATCAAGTTTTGATTTCAACTAACCAGTAACCAACAGGAGATTGATTCATGAAAAATACATTAGTTGCATGGGTTGCCACCTCTACTCTGGCGATCGCAAGTCCCGTCCTTCCTGCCTATGCTGGAATTCAAGACTTTCGGGTTCATAACCTGACCACCAGTTCCATTGTCCACCTACACATTTCTAATAGCTATGGTTCTGGCAGTGAAGATTGGGGACCTAATGTTCTGAATAGCTCATTACCAAGTGGTTGGTCCACTTATATCACCTTTCCTAGTAGTACCCAAAACTGCTATTTCGACATTCTGGCGGAATTTCGAAATGGAGTTTCTCAGTCGTATTTTAGGGTTAATCTTTGCTCCGTTTCAGATGTCTATTTTCCTTGAGGAAGCATTCCAATCTCTGAGCAATGGGTGCATCTACAACCAGGCGAAGCGATGACTTTCAATTCTTGAAAAAACCAGGATAGTCAAACCATGATGACAACCACACCGACCACACCGACTGAGAAAAAGGTCCCATTGGCCATTGGTATTTTCCTTGGCATCGGTGCTGTAGCCATGACAGGGCTGGGCTTCATGGAACTGAGTACGCAAATCCGCGAGCAGCAACTGGCGTTGGAACAGGCCCAAGCCAAAACTGAGCAACTGCAAAAACAGGTGGAGACTCAGAAAAAGGAACTGGAAGCAAAACAAAATCAGATCGACTCGCTGCAAGACACCCTGAGTGGTCGCAACGAGGAAATTAAACGCCAGATTCAAAAGGCGGAAAAGTTTCGCTCTCAGACCCGGGTTGTTGGCACCTGCTTGCAAAGAGTCGCTGCTATAGGCGCTGCCACAACGGAAGCTGAAGTCCTAATGATGATTGGCGCCATGCTGGCCGATTGTGAACCGGCCTCCAAAATCCTTGAGGAATTGGAATTGGAATCGGATACGGCTGCTGCTGTGGACGAAACAGTGCCTGTGGCAACCACCGAAACCACCTTCTGACTCCAGCCTCATCCAGTGTTCCTCTGTTTCATAACTTGCTTGAAAACCAACCAGCAAAAGGAGAAGTTCTATGTCTGATATGCAACCTAAACGGGAATGGTACAACACTGATGCCCAGTATCGCATGGCACTGGATCAGCAGTATGCCCAGGAGCAACAACGGCAAGCAGCAGAGCGCCAAACTCGCTGGGAAACCGATCGCATGATGCAAGCTGCAAACAATCAGCAATCGTATGGCAGCGATCGGTCATCCAGCGGAGGCAGTTGTTTTGTGGCGACTGCCGTCTATGGGGATACCCACCATGCTGATGTGGAGACCCTGCGCCAGTTCCGCGATCGCCTGCTCCTGACCAACCGGCCAGGTCGGCTTATGGTCCGTTTTTACTATTGGGTGGGACCGATTCTAGCCAGGTGGGTGGTGATCCTGGGTCTTCGAGATCTGATTCGACAACAACTGTCGAAGCTGGCAGAGTGGCTCCGAGTCAGGCATGGTATGCAGTGATTGCCCCCTGCCTTCTAGTGGGTCATGTGGCATGGACAGTGCCATTACCCTCATCCCCCAGCCCCTTCTCCCCCCGGAGAAGGGACGCCTGCTTGAAGTCCCTCTCCCATTGGGAGCGGGATGTAGGATGAAGGCTTGGAAGCACACCAGAATATCGAGGTTAATGAATGTTGCCTGACTGAATCGCTTGGACAGAGTGGGGAATTGCGGGAGGGACGGCAGTTTTGGCAGGATCTGACGTCTGGTAATGGTTTGATAGCCCTGGATGCTTCCAGTAATCCACAAACAATTCGGCAATCCGGGCCAGATTGATCAAAATTGGGCCGCCGCCATTGCAGAGTGCTGAACACCCTTGACTGGCCGTGAGTCAGTATGAGTCCCTAGTGGAAGAAGGCGATCGTGACGCCTGCGCCGCCTGCTTCCCGTGGAGCCAGTTCGAACCGTTCTACCAGGGGATGGTGTTGTAAAAAGTCGTGCACGCCCTGGCGCAGTTTACCCGTGCCGTGGCCGTGAATGATCCACAGGCTGCCTGTAGCATGGGCCTGGGAGATCGCCCGTTCAATCAGGGGTTCGGCGTCGGCCACCCGACTGCCGCGAATGTCCAGGGTATTGCGGCTAGTCCGAATCAGGGGCGGCGGCGCAGAAACTGGTGGCGGTGGGGGCGCCTCCACGGGTTGGGGCGGCGGTTGGCTGATGACTGCTTTTTCTCCCTGCAGCGATTCAATATCGGTGAGTGAAACGGTCATCTTCATCAGCCCGAAGCGGACTGTGATTTCGTCATCTTCATTGGGGGCTGTCAGAACTTCGGCGGTCTGACCCAGGCGGGGAATGCGCACCCGATCGCCCACTTGCGGCCGGAACCCTGGTTTGGGTTTGGGTTGCGCCTGTCGGGATGGCAATCGCCGCTCGGCAATCTGGCCCAGTTCTGCTGTGGCCTGTTGGGCTGCCTGGGCCGTCATCGGTCCCTGTTGCAGGTGTCGGATGACGCTGGCAATTTCCTGCTTGGCCTGGGCGATCGCCTCCTGAATCGCCTGTTCCTGGGCCAGTTGCAAGTCCTGTTCCCGCGCCTTCAGGGCCGCAGCTTTTTGCGACACCTGGCGGTGCAATTGTTCTGCCTGCTCTAGAAGCTGGGCCGCCTCCTGGGACTTACTCTCTTGGCGCCGCCGTTGGGCTTCCAGGCCAGCAATCACCTGGTTGACGTCCTGCGCCCCTCCGACCTGGGTTTGGGCAGCGGCCACGATCGCCGCATCCAAGCCTAATCGAAGCGCGATCGCCAGGGCATTGGAACGACCGGGAATGCCCCATAGCAAGCGATAGGTGGGCGACAGGGAGACATCATCAAATTCCACCGAGGCATTTTCAAAGCGGGCATCCTGATATTTCAGAGCCTTCAACTCGCCGAAGTGGGTGGTGGCGACGGTCAGTCCGGCGTGGTCGGCCAGATATTGCAGCAGGGCGATCGCCAGGGCGCTGCCTTCGGTGGGATCAGTGCCTGCCCCTACTTCATCCAGAAGCACCAGGGAGATTGGAGAGACGGACAAGGGGGATGTGGTGGCAGGATCGTCGGTGAATGGCTGACTGTCAGACTCCGGAGTGGGGTCGCTGAATGACGGATGATCTAGGGCTTCTAGAATCCGGACAATGCGGCGAATGTGGCCGGAAAAAGTCGAGAGGCTTTGTTGCAGCGATTGTTCGTCGCCAATGTCAGCCAGCACTTGGTCGAACCAGGGCAGTTCCACAGGTTCTTTGGCTGGGACAAATAATCCCACCTTGGCCATCAGCACCGCCAGACCAAGGGTTTTTAAGGTAACGGTTTTGCCTCCCGTGTTGGGGCCGGTGATGGCCACCACCCGAATTTGGGGTTGGATTACCACATCAATTGGCACGACGGGACTGCCCTGCTCATGCTGGTGCTGCCAGACCAGCAGGGGATGGCGCAATTGGCGGAGGGTAATCGGCTCTGGGGATATTGGCGACGGGCCCGAGTCGAGCCCAGCCGGTTTGGCGGCTGTTCCCCAGGCAATAAACCGGGGTGGGTTGGCGCCCAGCCAGAGGGAATAGCGGGCTCGAGCCGTGGCCAGATCCAGGCTGGTGGCGATCGCCAGTAAGCGTTCCAGATCGTCATGGACGGCTGCGACTTGGTCCGTCAGGGCTTGACGAATTGCCAGTTCTTCCGCCTCTTCCTGTCGTTGTAGTTGCCGCAGTTGGTTATTCAGCGGCACGGTTGCCTGGGGTTCGATATACAGGGTGGCTCCGCTGGTGGAGGTATCGTGGACAATGCCAGGGATTGCGTCTTTCTGTTGCGCTTTGACTGGAATCACAAAGCGATCGGCCCGTTGGGTGATCAACAGTTCCTGAACAGCATTGGCTTTGCGTTGCAGCAGGTTTTGCAAAATGTCGTAAACGCGATCGCGCAGGGTCCGCTGCTGTTCCCGGATTCCAGCCAACTTGGCACTGGCCCGATCCATCACCTGGCCCCGCTCATCAATGCAACGGTGGATTTCCTGTTCCAGTTCGGGATAGGTGCGCAGGTCAGCCACCAACTGATTCAGGGTCGTCAGGTCCTCATGCTCATCAATTGCCCGGCGCAGGTTTCGGGCTCCTGCCAGCGTAGTGGCAATGGCCAGCAGCTCTTCCCCAGACAGCACCCCACCCCGAACCGCCCGTTCCAGAGCTTCGCCAATGTCGTGCACGCCTTCAAAACTGAGACCCTGACTGAGGCGTGTTTCCAGTTCATAGACCTCCTCTGTCTGGGCCAGCAGTTCCAGGCTTTTGTCTCGGTTGGTCGGAAGTTTCAAACTGCGAGCCGCGATCGCCCCTAGCTTCGTGGCAGCAAAGGTAGATAGGTGCTGGCAAAGCCGCGACCATTCCAATAATTCCAGCGTATCAACCTGAATCAATGCCAATCTGAACCTCGTACTGCCTTTTCATTCTAACGAGCGCCTGACCGGCAAATAGACCGCCGCCCGGAAAAGCCCGTCTGGGTATCCCTCACTTTTACAATAGGGGTACGCCGACCGCTCTGCCGAGCCGGAAGGGAGTTGCCCCATTTCAGAACTGTGTATGCTGACCCGTTCGGATCGACCTGAACCAACCTGGCTCACCATTGTCCGGCTGCTACGTTGGGATAAACCAGCCGGTCGCTTAATTTTGATGATTCCGGCGCTGTGGGCTGTCTTTCTAGCTGCTGGGGGCACCCCACCCTGGCCCCTGGTGGGGGTGATTATTCTGGGCAGTCTGGCTACCAGTGCCGCTGGTTGTGTGGTCAATGACCTGTGGGACCGCAATATTGACCCCAGGGTGCAGCGGACGCGCAACCGGCCCCTGGCCTCCCGCGCCCTGTCCGTCAAAGTGGGACTGGTGGTGGCAGCAGTGGCCTTTGTCTGTGCCTGGGTGTTGGCCCTTTACCTGAATCCACTCACTTTCTGGTTGTGTGTCGCTGCTGTGCCAGTGATTGTCCTCTATCCAGCCGCTAAGCGGGTCTTTCCCATTCCCCAACTGGTGCTGGCGATCGCCTGGGGGTTTGCCGTCCTGATCAGTTGGAGTGCGGTCAGTTGCTCGGCGACTCCAGCCGCCACCCCTTGCCTGGGATCAGCTACCTGGTTGCTGTGGGGGGCCACCATACTCTGGACGCTGGGGTTTGATACTGTGTATGCCATGTCGGACCGGGAGGACGATCGCCGTATTGGAGTCAATTCCAGCGCGCTGTTCTTTGGACCCTATGTGGCTCAAGCGATCGCCCTTTGTTATGCCGGAACGGTGTTGCTGCTGGCTGGCGTTGGCCTGGTTTTGCACCTTAATTGGGTGTACTGGCTGACCCTGTTACTCTCTGCCATTGTCTGGGCTGTCCAGTCCTATCAACTCAGTCAGAAAACCATGCCTCCAAGTACCTATCCCAACAGCTTTCGGCAAAATGTCTGGCTGGGATTTCTCCTCCTATTTGGCATGATCCTGGGCCACTGGTGAACCAACCCAGCGAACAACAAGCGTCATGAGTGCCTGAGATAGATTTACTTTAGAAATCTCGATCATTCTCAGTTGGTGGATGCCATCCAGCAGATATCCAGGCTTGTCTAACTGTTACAGAATAAGGGTTATTTAATTGCAACGCGAGAACAGTGGCACGACCAGTAGCAGTTAATCCTGAAATATAAGCGCCATTATCTGTCCACGCGTCCACGCGAAGTGTTTTACCCATTTTTGCTGTCGAGGATTAAACAATCTGACGTTGCGGTTTGTAACTGGATCTTTAGAGTGAGTTTGCACACCTTTGTAAGAATTACAAAGACGACAGGCGAGCCACAAATTTTCCTCATCATCAGATCCGCCTGCTGCTTTAGGGATAATATGCTCAATCTCTAGAACTCCCAAAACATATTTCTGAAGACTACGGCAATAACCACATTGATTATTTGCCAAGGCTCTCACTCTTTCCCGAACTTCTTCAGATATTTGACTCACTGGTCCACTAGCTCAAGGGTTCTATTAATCCACGCTTGACAGCTTCATTGAGAGCAGTCGCTTTTCGTAGCAGACCCTCTTGATAAATTTGCATCAGGGCTTGTAACTCTAAACGTTCATCTTCAATTAGAAGACCTGCCTGTTGGCGATCTAGCAACTCACTCAAGCGGGTATCTTGAACTGCTTCCATTTGCAACTCTGTTAAAGCTAAAACCTGTTCGTCAGACAGATCAGCGATAGGTTCAAGATCGAGAATATCAGCTCTGACTGGTGGAATGGAAAATTGAATTGTATCTGCTAAAACACTCGCAATGTCTCGATTTGCTAATCGAGCAAAAAGCTCAGCGCGTTGATAAATTTCGTCTGGCAATGTAATTGTGACTTTCGTACTCATGGTTATTCCTCGCTACTTACGTAAAAAGGTTCAGGTTTCCGAAAAAATCCTGAAATTTTGCTCGAAGACTTTTGAGAGCATGACTCCGAGCTTCAGATAAATCTTGCTTTTGTGACCACGTATTAACCACCCTCATCCCATTCACTGCCCAAACTCAGCGCGCAATCCCATCTACCTCCTACCGATGAGCCTATCGAAATTCTAGAGGTTTTTGCAGACCTACCTGATTGCCGTCGCAGTGCTGGAAAACGGCATCGCGTGTCATTGTGCCTTGTCCTCTTTACCCTAGCGGTTATGGCAAGCAACCGAGGGTTTCAGGCGATCGGCGTGGAATCACAATGGCGTCTAGGGCGGACATGCTTGTGTCGAGACGGCAACCCGTTACTATCTTGCTTCCTTGCTGGAATCAGCAGAGTCCCTCGCTTGATGGCTGGTCGATGGGGTAAGATGACAGCCAGATTGGGGCTATTTGGGTCCAGGTGACCTGATCTTTCAGCAGGTGGGCGATCGCTATAGGAACCCCACCTATAACAAAATCCCCCCAATTCACTCAGGAACCAGAGGGATGAATAATGTAACCATCTGACAGGGATGATCCTGATTCAGATGACCATTGAGCAACTAAGGATGGATCAAAGATAGTAGGCGGGAGACTACCCATCTGAGAAACAGATAGGAGCTAATCCTGCGCTCACCTGAATAGATCTTGCGACTCAACAAAATTGCCTAAATTCAGGCAACCCACTTGTCAGCAACGGTTTCAGCTAGATCCACAACCCGCTGGCTGTAGCCCCACTCGTTGTCGTACCAGGCAACCACTTTAATCATGTCGCCACCCATTACCAGGGTCAGCGCGGAATCAACGATGGAGGATTCGTCAGTGCCAGCGTAATCGCTGGACACCAGCGGCAAATCGCTATACTTCAGAATGCCCTTCATGGTGGTTTCAGAGGCTTCCTTCAGCACCTCATTGACCTGCTCGGCAAAGGTTGGTTTTTCCACCAGAGCCACCAGATCGACCACCGACACATTGGGGGTCGGAACTCGCAAGGCAATTCCATTCAGCTTGCCGGCCATTTCAGGTAGCACCAGAGCCACTGCCTTAGCCGCCCCGGTCGAAGTGGGCACGATGTTCATGGCTGCTGCCCGCGCCCGGCGCAGATCCCGGTGGCTAGCATCCAACAGGCGCTGGTCGCCCGTGTAGCTATGGGTGGTGGTCATGGTGCCTTTGATGATGCCAAAGTTTTCGTGCAGCACTTTGACAATGGGAGCCAGACAGTTGGTGGTACAGCTAGCATTACTAATGATGGTGTGCTTGTGGTGGTCGTAGTCTTGATGGTTAACACCGACCACAAAAGTGCCGTCATCGCCTTTACCAGGAGCGGTGATCAGAACTTTTTTAGCACCGGCGTTCAGATGCTTGGAAGCCCCTTCACGGCTGACAAACACCCCAGTGGATTCGATCACCAGATCGATATCCCACTCTTTCCAGGGAAGATTTTCAGGGTTGCGATCCGAGGTGCACTTAACGGTATGGCCATTCGCAGTGATGGTATTCTCATCGGCTGAAATGTCGCCTGCAAATTTGCCGATCATCGAGTCGTACTTCAGCAAATGAGCATTGGTTTTGGGGTCAGATGTATCGTTAATGGCAACGACTTGAATATTACTATTCGGCCTGGTTAACCAGCACCGCATAAAGTTGCGCCCAATACGTCCGAAGCCGTTAATCGCTACTCTAATCACTGCGTCTCGCCCTCAATTTGCTAATGAATAGTTGGAAACCGAATATTGAAACCGATCATAAGACTCGATGGGATCCCAGTGCAATTAACTCATTTTTCTAGATTGCACTGTAATCAGTGAGACAATCGCAGACGCCTCAAAGCCAAGCGGTTTGAGCCCCATTTGCGATGTTGAGGTTGAACCGTCAGCCGGGATCATCAAAGTCTTTTCATAGGTATTTTAACTCACTTGGTACAGTTTTTGTTGCTGAATGTAAAGTTCGATCTCATTCGGGACCATTCCCGCAATCGAGTGGTGGGTTTGGCAATAGTGGCGGATCTGGCTGGACGAAACTTCAATTGGGGGCATGGTCAGGAGTTGCCACCGGATTGGCATCCCTCGCTGAGAAAGATGTTGGGCGATCTGGCTGCACTGCTGGTGGGCTGAATCAGGGCCGCGGGGAGCAATCAGCCAGGTGCAGCAGGCTGCTAGCTCTGCTAAGCGATGCCATTTGGGTAGGCTGGCAAAGCTATCCAGACCCAGGATCCAAAACCAATTTCGGTTGGGATAGAGATGTTGTAGGGCTTGCAGGGTCGCGATCGCGTAGGACGGTTGTGACTGTTGCGCTTCCACGTCACTAACAGAAAACAGCGGCATCTGCTGCGTGGCTAATTGCACCATGGCCAATCGGTGATGGAATTCGGCCAGATCCTGTTTTGTGTGCGGTGGCCAATAAGTCGGCACCCAAAAAACCCGATCCAGCTTGGCTTGCAACGTGGCGATGGTGGCAATTTGCAAATGGCCTTGATGCACTGGGTTAAAAGCCCCTCCAAAAATGGCAAAGTTGCTACTCATGCAAAATGGCTAAAGCAAGGTTTTCCAGGGGTGAAGCCGCAACTCCGGCTGGCTCAGGGGCCAGGAAGCTTGCCCTACCTCTTGATTGGCTATGGTGCGGTTGCAAAGGGATGGCGTTCCCCACTGCGGTTCAACTTGTCAGATCTATCTTTTCTGCAATTTCTTCAGGAAGTGACTGGCTTGCAAGTGTATGCAGTAAGCAAGGGCACAGAGGGGATGACTGGCAGGAGGCAAAATGGGTCAGGGTTGAGGAGCTTTCTCTGATACGGGAATAATTGATTCTGGTGGTTGATTATTTGCTGCTAAATGTAGAAAAATAAGCTGGTCATGAACGGAAAAAAGTTGCGCAAGGGTGCTATAACTTTCACGACAGTTGCGGCCTCAAGTAAGGTAGTGCAATTACGAGAATCTGCCCCAGAATTTGTGAAACGTATGCTTCCTTGATAATTCTTGATATGATACGCGAGATATTGGTGTGGTGTGGTGCGTGAGGAGTTGTGATGCTGAGTTCTATTGATTTCAGCGGCAGGCCGTTTCATTTCATTGGCATTGGTGGAATCGGTATGTCTGCCCTGGCTTATGTTTTGGCCAAACGAGATTTGCCGGTTTCGGGCTCAGATATTCGTCTCAACCACATTACCCAGCGGTTGCAGGAGGAAGGAGTTCACATTTTTTGGAGTCAGGATCCTGGAAACCTCCGCTTTTTCCAAGCAGCGGCGAATCAAGCTTGCCCCGCCACTGCAACTAATCGGGAATCACTCTCGGTTTTGGCCGCCCCTCCATCACCTGTTGGACGTTTAACTCAGCTTTCAGGTTCCGACATACTGCCACAAGTTATTTGTTCCACGGCCATCCAATCGGAAAATGCAGAATATATGGCCGCTCAATCAATGGGATGCCCGATTTTCCACCGCTCGGATGTTTTGGCAGCTCTGATTCGGGAATATCAAAGTATTGCGATCGCAGGAACGCACGGAAAAACCACCACCAGTAGCTTGGTTGGATACATGCTGGTGCAGGCCAACTTGGACCCAACCATTGTGGTTGGCGGCGAGGTGAATGCCTGGGGCGGCAATGCTAGGGTCGGTCAGAGTGATTATCTGGTTGCTGAAGCGGATGAATCCGATGGCTCTCTGGCTAAATTGGCCGCCTCGATTGGCGTCATTACCAATATTGAGCTAGACCATCCCGATCACTATCAAAATCTGGATGAAGTCGTTGAGATCTTCCAGATTTTCAATCATCATTGTCAGACCCTGATTGGCTGTATTGATTGTGAGGTGGTGCGGCAGCAAATCAAACCGGCAATTACCTACAGCCTGGACCCGGATTCAGGGGCAGACTACACAGTAGACTGCGTCAATTATCGACCAGATGGTACAACGGCCAGAGTCTGGGAGCGAGGGGTGATTTTGGGACAGTTGAATGTTTCTTTGCTGGGTCAGCATAACTTGAGCAATGCCCTGGCGGCGGTGGCGGTGGGGCGGCTGTTGAAACTAGAGTTCGCCACTATTGCCCAGGCGATCGCTAGTTTTGAAGGGGCCCGGCGCCGGTTTGAACGCAAAGGTGAGTATAACGGCATTCTGTTCCTGGATGACTATGCCCACCACCCCAGTGAATTGCGGGCAACCCTGGCCGCCGCTCGTTTGAGTGTAGAGGATTCCCGCAAGTCGGCCAGACGCCGGGTCGTTGCCATTTTCCAACCCCATCGCTATAGCCGTACTTTGCGATTTTTATCCGATTTTGCAACGGCTTTTGAACATGCGGATATGGTTGTAGTCAGTGATATCTACAGTGCCGGTGAACCTAACCCAGGTAATCTTTCTGGTCAGCAGTTAGCCGATCTGATTGCAGAACATCATCCCAGTGTGTACTACCAACCGTCGCTGCAGGGAATCAGTCAACTCCTCACACACCTGTTGGCGCCAGGAGATTTGGCAATATTCCTGGGAGCGGGTAATCTGAATCAGCTCATCCCCGAGGTGATGGCTTTTCATCAATCGGTTGAGCAGGGTGCTGTCTCGGGACTGGCATAACCGCACCCCATGCCTGTGTCCCACGAATGGTGGGTTTTTCCCTCGCTAATGATCGCTGCTCCAACCCTTAATTCGGTGATGGGTTCCTATGACTCTCTCATTCAATCTTCCTAAAACGACAACTTCCGGGGTTACAGCTCTGCATCGGGAAGGGTATTCGGCGTCAACCACACCCCCTTCCCCGTCCCAAATTTGGTTGCCGGATGTGGAGTGTGCCATCAAAGCCCGAGTGCCTCTGGCGACCCTGACCTCCTTCCGGGTTGGCGGGCCTGCTGAGTGGTATGTGGCCCCGAGGCGAGCCGAAGACCTGCCGGTGTATCTGGAATGGGCCCGTCGCCAGCATCTTCCAATCACCCTGCTGGGGGCTGGCTCGAACCTGCTGATTAGCGATCGCGGTCTGCCTGGTCTGGTAATTGGCACTCGTCGCCTGCGTTCTATCCACTTTAATGCGGAAACAGGCCAGGTCACCGTGGGGGCTGGAGAGCCGATTCCCCGTCTGGCTTGGCAGTTAGCGGCACTGGGCTGGCAGGGGCTAGAGTGGTCCGTGGGAATTCCCGGTACGATCGGCGGCGCGGTGGTGATGAATGCTGGCGCGCATGGAGCATGCATTGCCAACATGTTGGTCAGTGCCCAGGTGCTATTGCCCAATGGCACTACCCGCACCCTGACTCCTCCGGAATTTAACTACAGCTACCGCACCTCCTGTTTGCAGGGGCGCGACTGGCTGGTCACTCAGGCAACCTTTCAGCTCCAGCCAGGGTGGGATCCCCAACAGTTAACCGCCATTACCCAGGAGCATCTCGACCATCGGCGGGCCAGCCAACCCTATCACATGCCTAGTTGCGGCAGTGTGTTCCGCAATCCCGACGCCTACAAAGCCGGTTGGCTGATTGAACAAACGGGGTTGAAAGGATTCCGGATCGGGTCGGCCGAAGTGGCCGAGCGCCATGCTAATTTCATTTTGAACTGTGGTGGAGCAACCGCCAGTGATATTTTCCAGTTGATCCGCCATGTGCAACGAACCGTAGAAGACCGATGGTCGCTGCGGTTAGAACCGGAAGTCAAAATTTTAGGGGACTTCCAGGCTGCCTGACCGTATTTCCCAGTTGGCAGTGTCATAATGTAACAACTGATTTTTTGTCGTACATCCATCACCCGTAACGCATATGTCACAAGGACAGGGATTTGGCTTCGGTTTAGGCAAAATGAAAGAACTAACGGAAGCCTTCAAAAAAGCGCAACAGGTCCAGGAAGGGGCCCGCCGTCTCCAGGAAGAACTGGAGCAAATGCAAATCGAAGGCGAAGCTGGCGGTGGACTGGTCAAGGTGGTTATGAGCGGCAACCAGGAGCCGCTGGGGGTCACAATTGCTCCGGATGCCCTGAACGAAGGTGTAGAAGTTTTGTCTGATCTAGTCACGGCTGCCATGCAGGATGCTTACAACAAATCCACATCCACCATGCGGCAGAAAATGGAAGAATTGACTGGTGGCTTGAACCTGCCGGGCTTCTAGGTTCTCTAAATTGGACGATTTTAGAGAATTTTTTCCTGGGGCATCGCTTGCAATGCCCCAGTTTATTGTCGTCAATCGATTGAATGGGTTGGGGTGAGTCAATGACCTACCGCTTACTGTTTGTTTGCCTGGGCAATATCTGCCGCTCTCCAGCTGCAGAGAATATCATGAACCATTTGGTCGAAATGCGGGGTCTAACAGGCCAGATCATCTGTGATTCGGCTGGCACTTCCAATTACCACATTGGAGAACCCCCCGATCGCCGCATGACCGCCGTGGCCAAACAACGGGGAATCCTCATGCAGGGTCGAGCCCGCCAATTTATCCCACAGGATTTTGAGCAGTTTGACCGGATCCTGGCCATGGATCGGGATAACTTTTCTCAGATTGCCTATCTGGATAAGGCTGGCCAGTATCAACACAAACTTAGCTTGATGTGTGACTATTGCACCCAACACACCCTGCGGGAAGTGCCTGACCCTTACTATGGTGGCCCGGAAGGGTTCAATCAGGTGATTGATCTGTTGTTGGACGCCTGTTCCGGTTTGCTGGATGAGCTGGTAGACGATAAGGCCTATCGGTAGATCCCTGCTAGGGTGACATTGGCCACTGGTGAGTGAGTGTCTGTCTGGGCAGAGGCCACTGAAGAGAGACAGGTTATTGGACCAGATGATGATCCATGGCAAATCGAACCAGCTCGGCTCGATTATTGGTCTCTGTTTTGCGCAGCAAACTACTCACGTATTTTTCCACTGTCCGAGGACTGAGGTGCAGATGTTCGCCAATTTGAACATTGGACAGCCCATCGGCCAGGATTTTAAGCACTTGCTGTTCCCGTTCGGTCAGGTTCAGGTCAGTCAGCGACGTTGGCAGGTGCTCGGAGGTGGCCAGTTCTGCTGGCGCAGTGAGGCTGCGTTCGGGCGTCAGGCGCGATCGCCACTCCGACTCAATGAGTTGCAGTCGTTCTAGCAAATTGCGCACAACAGCACCCAACTCCTGCAACTCAAACGGCTTTTCGAGATAGACATCACAGCCGGTTTGATAGCCTCGGATCCGTTCCTCGGTCTCGGTTCTGGCGGTCAGAAAAACCACAGGCAACAGGCGAAACGGTGGCCGCTTACGAATTTCTCGAATCAGCTCGTAGCCGTCCATCTGGGGCATGGTGATATCGGTGATGATCAGGTGGGGATGATATTCTTCTACCCGTTTAAGCGCTTCCCGGCCATTTTCAGCTTGAATCACCGAATAGCCAGCTACTTCCAGGTAATCCCCGATTGATAGTCGGGTCCCCAAATCATCATCAACAACTAGGATGGTTAAAGGCATGGGGACAGGGGCGATCGCATCTTCAACCCCTAGAATACGTCACTCGGCGAAGAACGGGGGGATGTTGCCCAACATTGCTCTATTCCAGGTTTTCCCCCTGAGACCGTGCGTGCCATGTCCATATCGTAGGGAAAGGGCCGCTTGAGCGGTTGATAGTCTCGTTCATGAACCGGACCATGCCGCAAAACCGCATTGACTAAAACGCACGGCGCGCTATTCAAGTTAATGGCTCCATGGGGCACACCGGGTGGAATCCGAACCATGGTGGGTTGGTCTTCTCGGAGAGACAAATAGTGATAGCACCGGTTCTGCAAAACAACCAGGACAAAACTGCCCCGCACCACCAGTAATTGATCGGTTTGAAAGTGATGCACAAACAAATCATCCACCGCACCGGCTGCCACCTGGACCAGCATGGTTTCATGGCTGGATTGGGGAGTATAAAACTGGGCCATTCCACTCTGAATTGACTGCAGCGGAAATATTTCAATCTGCTTGATGAGAGCCATACGGTTGACCTGCGCGCAGCTTCACTGGCTAGTTTAGCGTGAAGAAGTGTAAAAAATGGTGGCGATCATTACCAAAAATATCCCACCTGTGATATGCGTCTGCCAGAATTTCAAGTAGAGGATGTCCTGCCTTTCTTCTGGCTCAGATCACCGCAGGGGGCTCGTTTTGGCTGAGTGGTCGTATAACCTTGCGGCGATGGAAGTGTTGAAGGTGACTCAGCGGTAAAGTCGTAATAGTAGGATGCTCCCGCCCCTAGCTGTAATTGTCTGCTGTGACGAGGGTTGAATGGGGCTGTTACACCGGATTAATTGGCCAGAATGTTCTCAGGATCAGGCCGGAAGAACCATTGCCGATCGGGCTGTCAGCTTAGAATAGGAGCAATCAGATGGCTGGTTCGCCCTTCCTTCTACCCTCCTGAAAGTAATGATCCAGCTCAAACGCCGATTCCAGAGTTTTGAAGAGTACCTGTCCTACGATGATGGGACGGATCATCTGTATGA
This sequence comes from uncultured bacterium, assembly GCA_964494755.1. GTDB lineage: Bacteria > Cyanobacteriota > Cyanobacteriia > Leptolyngbyales > Leptolyngbyaceae > CAZBTL01. Next base: position 16,918 of record CAZBTL010000016.1, read on the forward strand.
GCTGTTTAACGGAGAACTGATTGAGGTGCCGCCAGAATCTGGCTGGAATATCGAGATTGTCAATTTTTTATTTGTGGTGCTCCTGCCCCTGGTGGGCTATCGGCGTCTCCGGGGACATGGGCTAGAACTGGAGGTGCGAGGTGAACCGAGAAATCGCTATCCGGATTTGACCGTGATTCGAGAGGAGCACATTGAGCAATTAAGGCAACGGAACACGATTCGACTGTCAATGGCTCCTCCAATGCTGGTGGTCGAAGTGGTCAGTCCGGGAGAGTTGCAGCGCAACCGAGACTACGTGGCCAAGCGTATGCAATATCAAGACCTGGGTATTCCGGAATACTGGATTGTGGATCCGCAGCAAGAAACGATTCTTGTGCTCAGTCTGGAGAATGGTGTCTATACCGAAACGGCGACCTTGCAAGGCGAAGATACCCTGCGATCGCCTCTACTGGGGCCATTGTCGGTCAAGGTTAGCGAGGTGTTTGCCGCTCCTGACGCTGAAGTGATGTAGGTATCCATTGGTCAGCTATTACGATTGCTCAAATCATGGACCCACCCCATCGCCTTGAGTTTCCACTTGCTAAAGCAGAATATCTGCTCAACCATGCCACAGAAGGAGGGGAAGGAGGTGATAAACGCAAGTTTTGGCACCGTGTGATGGGCTTTCAGTCTGCCGAAGCTATCCGAGAAGCAATTCTGGCTGACCTCTCCGTGGCACAGTTCCAACCCCAAGGGCAAAACGCTTATGGTAAGCGCTACCAGGCGACTGTTTTGATTACGGCACCATCCGGTATTGCCAGACGAATCCAAACCATCTGGATTGTCCGGTTCGGCGAGAATATTGCCAGATTTGTGACTGCTTATCCAGAACGACCCAGGAGGCAACAATGACCCAATTTCAACTGTTCGACTCCGTGAAACTCAAAGAAGCGATTCCCCTGACCGAAGGTGGAACTGCAGCAGTTGACACCCCAGGAACCGTTGTGGAGGTCTTCAACCAGGGCGAAGCTTACATGGTGGAACTCTTCGGCGCCTGGGTCAAGATGGCCTCTGATGGCTGCTTCATGCCAGCGCATCCCAATGAAGACGGGGCGTTCATGGAAACAGTGGGAGTCGAAACGGTTTCCCCTCAGCAACTGCGATTGGTCAAGCCTGCCCAAGAAACGGTTGGCGTCCGGGCTAGATTATTAGCGATCCTGGAGACATTACCAGACCCATTGCTGGCAGAAGTCCAGGATTTCGCCGAATTTCTCCAGCA